>CAKOXT010000003.1 GCA_934130285.1 uncultured Clostridia bacterium
GAAGGACATCAAAATGATGAATATACAACAGAAGCAAAAGATATTAAATATTATAAATTAATAGCAACACCAGATAACGCAACAGGAACAATGAAAGTAACAGTAACAAAAGACGAAAATGGAAAAGACATCGTAGAAGATACAATATATGTAACATACTATTATAGAAAATTAATCTTTAACCTAAACATTGATAAGAAAGTATCAAGTGTAACAGTAAACGGAGAAGAAAGCATAATTAATGGAGACTTAGGAAAAGTAGAAGTACACAGAAAAGAACTTAACACAGCAAAAGTTGAAGTTAAATATATAATCAAAGTTACAAATGATAGTGAATTAACAGGTAAGGCAAGTATCTTAGAAGACATACCAACAGGAATGACAATGAATGCAGAAAAGAACGCAGGCTGGGAAGTAAAAGGAGCAACAGCAACAAGAGAAACAAAAGAATTACAACCAGGAGAAAGCGAAGAATACTTAGTAGTTCTAGATTGGGAGAACGGAGAAAACAACATAGGAATGAAAGAAAATACAGCATCAATAATCTCAACAGAAAATGAAGCAGGATTTGAAGAAAAAGATACAACAGACAATGAAGATAAAGCAGACATAATAGTAGCAATAGGAACAGGTGGACATACATACGTACTAATAGCAGGAGGAATGTTACTAATATTAATATCATTAGCATGTGGAGTATATGTAATCAAAAAGAGAAAATAACAAAATAAACAATAAACTTAAATAAGTAAAGCATAAGTTGCAAGAAACATATGAAAAAAGCAAGAGACGCCAAAAGGCGTCTTTTGTTTTTGGTGCATCAAAGAAAAATACAGTTAATGATCATCTATAACATTTAGATTGTCAAAAAAGAATATTCCTGGTGACACCTATGACATTTTGAATCCTATAAAAGAATGTTCCCAAAGACAAACCAATAACACCCCTTGCATAATTTATATAAAAATGCAAGAAAAACGGTTCCCAACCTATTAAAATTATGATATAATTAACCACGAAATTATCCAGTGTTTTGGGGGATGTTAAATGGTAATAAAAGATTATTATAAAATATTAGGATTTGAAAACAATAAAGTAAATATAGAACAAATAAAAAATGCATATAGAGATCAAGCCAAAAAATATCATCCAGATGTAAACAAAAACAACCGTCAAGCAGAAGAAAGATTTAAAGACATAGGAGAAGCATATAATACATTATCAAATGATAAACAAAGAAGAAAATATGATAGATTATGGTATTACTATATAGGTAGAAAAAATAAACAAAATCAAAAATATAGAGATGCAAAAGTAAAAGATTTTATGAACCTATTTTTCGGAGACAAGAAACCAGAAGAAACAGAAGACGTAAATTATAAAAAAGAACCAGAAAGAGGAGAAGATATCAACACAGAAATAACAGCAACTGTAACGGAAGCCTTTTTTGGAGCAAGTAAAGAGATCACATTTAAAACAGTAGATGGTGGAAGCAGAAAAATAGAAGTCAAAATACCAGCAGGCATACGAAATAATGAAAAGATAAGAGTATTAGGTCAAGGCAAAAACGGAAAAAATGGCGGAAAAAATGGCGATTTATTTATAAAAATAAAAATAAAAAACATAGCTAATCTTAGATTAGAAGGAATAGATTTATACACAGACTTACTAATTTCTCCATGGGAATCAGCATTAAGCACCAAAGTTTCAATTCCAGGAATAGATGAGGAAATTGAAATTGAAATACCAAAAGGAATACAAAGTGGAGAAAGAATAGAAATAGCTGGAAAAGGCTACAAAGATGGAAAAGGTGGCAGAGGAAAATTAATAGCAATTGTAAAAATCATGATACCAAAAAACGTAAATGAAGAAGAAATGAAGTTATTCATGAAGTTAAAAGAAATTAGTAAATTTAATCCAAGAAAGGCAAAAAGCCTATAATCGTTGACATAACAACAAAAACGTAGTATAATTAAACCATGTTTGATTATACGGAAGATAAAATGCAAATAATTTGCATAGAAGGGGTGTAAAATGGAAGAAATTTTTGGAAAGCACTTTAGTATTACTGAACCAGAATCAATCAATACAGTAATATATAAAGTAAATAAAACAGAAAAAGAATTTTTAAACAAATCACCAAAATTTACAATAGAAAGACTAAAGTATTCTGAAGAATATGTTGGAAACAACAAAAAGAAAACATTCTTTTTAATGGACCCAGCACCTGAAGGAAACGAATTAGTTATCTTTTCATTTGGAAAAGATAAAGTTGTTGTAAATAATGGTTTTTTGGAAACAAAAACAAATATTGTTAGAGTATCTAATACACCTGTCCCAATGAGATTCGAAACTCTTTATAATGAAAAAGAAACAGAATTTAGAGAGTTTGAATATACACCAAACTTAAAAAGGCCAATAACAATAATAGACCCAGAGACAACAGATGAAGTCAAACCAAAATTATATTTTGACGAAAAAACAAATGAAGTAAAAGGTAAATGTATATTAAAAGCAAACAAGACTTATGTAATGTTCGAGATTACAGATAAGAAAGATAGAAACTAGTGAAAGGGGAAAATTATGGAAGGAACAAATACTACTAATACTCAAAATGAGAATAGTAATAATTATCTTTTAAGCCCAGAAGAAGCAAAAAAATTAATGGCTATCACAGTGGGATGTCCAGTAGTTGCAACAAGCCAAAAAGATGTAGCACCAGAAGGATTTGAAACTACATGTAAAGATATAACAAGTGCAACAATAAGGGCAGCTAGAAAAATTGAAGACAATGTAAAACCATCAAAACAAGGAGATTCAATTGTACCAGTTACAGCAGCTGAATTTAAAGATGGTGTAAGCTTGGTAGTAAAAGATGGAAGATTAGTTCAAGCACCAGAAACAGAAAAAAATGCAACATTGCAAGCATCAGAAGATAGAAGAAAACTTCAAGAAAGTGCTGAAGATAAATATGCAAAAAATAATCCAACATCTCCAGAAGGAAGATAGTAAAGGTCAAATAACCAAAGAAAAGGATGAAGTAATATGAAATTTGGAGAAAAAATTTCAAGAGCTATCAAAAAAATAAAAGGTAAATTAATAGTCAGCTTTATACTATGGTTAATTTTAATCATAGTATTTGTTGCGCCTATAGGAATTGCGTTAAAAGATGCTTTTGAAGTAGAAGGTGACCAAAGATGGGAAGTACTCTTCACATCAATTGGAATTAATATTGTTAATCCATTAAAAGCAATGCTTAAATGCTTGAGTGGAGAATCAAACGGATACTTTTGGGCAACACTTTGGAGATTCACAATAGTTTACTTATTTGCAGTAACAATAGGAATCACAAAGGCATTACCAAAACATGAATATGATGGAATTGAAAATGGTTCAAGTGATTGGTGTACAAATGGAGAACAATACTCAATCTTAAATAATAAACAAGGAATAATTTTAGCAGAAAAAAATTACTTACCAGTAGATAAAAGAGGTAACGTAAACGTACTAGTTGTTGGACGGATCTGGTGCTGGTAAATCTGCATCATACGTTATTCCAAATGCATGCCAATTATTAGGTTCATACGTATTCACAGATCCAAAGGGAGAACTTTATGATAAAACAGCAGGATACTTAAAAGAAAAAGGATACAAAATAAAAGTATTAAACCTAGTAAGACCACAAAAAAGTGATGGATATAACCCATTATTACATATAAAAAATGAAATAGACGTTGACGTTGTTGCCAACACAATAGTAAAAGGACAAGGTGAATCAGTAAAATCATCTGATCCATACTGGGATGATATGGCAGAAATGCTATTAAAAGCCCTAATATATTACTTAAAAGCAGTAAGACCACCAGAAGAACAAAACTTAGCCAGCTGTGCAGAGCTTGTAAGAGCTGCTAACAATAATGGTGGAGATAACTTACTAACAAACTTAATGAATCAATTACCTTTTGACCATCCAGCAAGAATGAACTACAAATCAATTGAGATTGCACCAGAAAAAACATATGGATCAATTTTATCATCACTACAATCTAAATTAGGTAAATTTGATTCAAAAGAAATTGCAGAATTAACATCAACAAATACAATAGATTTTGAAGAAATAGGTAAGGAGAAAACAGCAGTATACGTTATATCATCAGATACACATGCTGCATATGATTTCTTATTAACAATATTCTTCTCACAAATGATTCAACAATTATATGACTTTGCTGATGAAAGTGGAGGAGCACTACCTGTTCCAACATATTTCATACTTGATGAGTTCGCTAATATAGGTAAAATACCAGATTTCGATAAAAAAATATCAACATCAAGAAGTAGAAAAATTTCATTCAGCGTTA
This sequence comes from uncultured Clostridia bacterium, assembly GCA_934130285.1. Taxonomy (GTDB): domain Bacteria; phylum Bacillota; class Clostridia; order TANB77; family CAG-508; genus UMGS1994. Next base: position 4,362 of record CAKOXT010000003.1, read on the forward strand.
TCTTACAGAACTTAGACCAGTTAGAGGCAGTATATAAAGAAGCTCATGAAACAATCATGGGTAACTGTGATACTCACTTATTCTTAGGAAGTAACTCACAGAAAACAGTTGAATATTTCTCTAAAGCATTAGGAGAAAAAACAATATTTAGAGAAAGCGAATCAGTAAATAAAGATAGAGAAGATTGGAAACAAGGTAAGAGTATTTCAGAACAAAATATGGGAAGAGCATTACTTACACCAGACGAACTTCGTAGACTTGATGTAGATCAATGTATTATCTACGAAAAAGGATTAAAACCAATCAAAGCACAAAAATATTATTATTATAAATATCCAACAGAAAAATTAATAAAACCATTTACAGTAGATCATAACACAAGAGAAGACGTAGATAGAGGAAAATGGAGAAAATATAATCCATACAATCCATATCAAGAGGAAGAAGAAAAGACACCTACAAAAATTGAGCAATTAGATGATCTATTTAGTGATGAATTAGATAAAGTAGAAAATAAAACAGAAGAAAAGCCAAAAGAAAATAATAATAGCAATAACAATAACATAGATCAAATTATGCCACCAGAACTTCCACTAGAACCTATTGAAGAAAAGAAAGAAGAACCAAAACAAGAAGTGGTTGATATTCAAAAAGAATTAGAGGCAAAATTTGATGAGCTATTTGGAAGCTTAAATGATGTAGATTAAAAACAAATGTTTGAGAAAAATATTGACTGAAAAATATCGATTTGATATAATTTAGTCAATATTTTTTTACTTTAAAATAATAAAAATTGCATATAAAACAAGATATAAGCGAGCATCTCGCTCAAAAAGAAAATACAAAGGAGGACCAAATGAAATTTGTACATTTAGCAGACTTACATCTAGATGCAAAATTTGATAGCCTAAGTTCAATAGATGGTTTGCCACAAAAAAGAAGATTAGAACAAAGAAAAGCACTTAAAGACGTAGTAGAATATATAAAAGAAAATGATATAAAGTTATTTTTAATATCAGGGGATTTATATGAGCAAAATTACATTAGAAAATCAAGCATAGAGTATGTAAATAAACTATTTGAAGAAATACCTGATACACAGATATTTATAGCACCAGGAAACCATGACCCATACATAAAAAATTCATTTTATTCAACATATACCTGGAGTAAAAATGTCCATATATTCAACGAAAATATCGAAAAAATCGATTTTGAAGATGCACATATATATGGATTTGGATTCACAGATTTCTACTGTAAACAATCAGAAATTGAAGAAATCCAAGTTGAAGAACCAGATGATATCAATATATTAATAACACACGGATCATTAGATGGAGGATCAGACGATTTAAGAGAATATAATCCATTAAGACAATCAAAATTAAAACAATTAGACTTCGATTATATTGCATTAGGACATATTCATAAACCATACTATAATGAAGAAAAAAATCAAAAAATATTTTATCCAGGATCAACAATAAGCCTTGGATTTGATGAACTAGGAGAACACGGCGTTCTAGTAGGTGATATAGAAAAAGACGAATTAAAAGTTAAATTTATGACAATAGACCCTAGACAATATGAAGAAAAAGAAATAGATATTACAGAAATGACATCAAACGAAGAAGTTCTAGAAAAACTACAAAACTTAGTCTTAAACAATGAAAACTTATATAAGATAATTCTAGTTGGAAAAAGATACTTTACATTAAATATAGATGAAATTAAAAAATTAAATTCAAGAGAAAACATTGTAAAAATAAAAGATAAAACTAAAGTAGGAATAGACATTGAAAGAATAGCAGAAGAAAATAATGTTAGAGGTATTTTCGTAAGAAATATGCTAGAAAGAAAAGAAAGAGAAAATTTAGATGAAGATTTCATTGAAAAAGCAATAGAAATCGGATTAGAGGTATTATAATGAAAATAGAAAATCTAAAGATAAATGGATTTGGTAAATTAGAAGATAAAGAAATTGAATTTTCAAATGGAATAAATATAATTCAAGGAAATAACGAATCCGGAAAATCAACATTATTAAAATTTATAACATCAATGTTTTATGGAACATCAAAAAATAAAAATGGAAAAATTATACCTGATTTTGAAAGATATAAACCATGGAGTAAAGAAGATTATTCAGGGAAAATGACTTACGTTTTAGACAATAATGAAGAATATGAATTATATAGAGAGTTTAAAAAGAAAAGCCCAATCATATACGATAAACAGAAAAATGATATTACAAAGCAATACCAAATTGACAAAAACAAAGAAAATATGTTTTTTGTTGAACAAACCGGAGTGACAGAAGAAAACTTTTTTGCTAGTTGCGTTGCAGAACAAGAAAATGTAAAATTGTCAACAAGTATGAAAAATTCTATAGTTCAAAAACTTAGCAACATAGTAACAAGTGGAAGTGAAAACAGCTCATATAAGAAGGCTATTGACAAAATAAATAAAAAACAACTAGAAGAAATAGGAAGCCAAAGAAGTAGTGGAAGACCTTTAAATTTAGTTGAAAATGAAATTGAGAAAAAAGAAGAAGAAAAGAAAGAAATAGAAAAATATCAAGATAAGAAATATCAAGTAGAATCAAAAAAAGAAGATCTAAAAGTAGACTTAGAAGAAAATAAAATAGTACTTGATTTATTAAGGCAACAAAAACGTAACCTAGAGAAAATACAATTAGAACAAGAAAAAATAAAGATATTTAAACAAACAGCAGAAAGAACTAAAAATGAAAAAGAAGAGATAGAACAAAAAATAAAAAATATCAATACAGAAAGACAAGATAGCTACAAAACAAAGAAATTAGGATATTATTTAAGTGTTTTAGCAATAATTGCAATAACAGCAATATCAGTCATCACAAAGATTTATCCTTTAATAATTGCTAATGTTATTCCCATCATTTATTGCATAGTCAAATTAATTTCACACAACAAGAAAAAGCAAAAAATAAAAAGAAATAGTAAAAAATTATACCAAGAAAAAGCCCTATTAGAAGAACAATTAAACAAAATTGAAAAAGAATATAAAATTAAACAAGATGAAATACAAGAAAAACAAGATAAAGTAAATGCAATTCAAAGACAAGAAGAAGCAGAAATCACGAAAAACTTTTTAGGAAAAGTTGATGAAGAAACAATTCAGGACATATTATCCACAAAATATGAAAACATTGTGGAATTTATAGATGAAAAAGAAAGAGAACAGACAGATTTTAAAATAACAGAAAAAACAATAGAAGTAGACAATGAAAATGTAATAAAAAAACTAGAAGATTTAGTAGTGCTAGACGAAGAGCTAGAGAACTTATATGAGAAAAAAGATGAGTTATTGCAATTAAGCAATGCATATGAAATGGTAAAAGAAGAAATAGAAAAAGCATACCAAGAAATGAAAGAAAATATAACACCAGATTTCATAGAAGAATTAAAAAATATATTAGCAACAGTAACAGACGAGAAATATACAAATATATACTTAGACAATGACAACAATTTATTGATTGAAGTAGAAAATGGACAATATATGCCGGTAGAAATGCTAAGTACAGGAACGATTGATTTAATATATTTAGCCTTAAGAATAAGTGCTGCAAAAGAGATATCAAGCGAAACAATGCCAATAATAATGGATGAAAGCTTTGCATATTATGATAATAATAGAATGAAAGAAATATTAAAATATTTAGCTAATTTGGATAATAGACAAATTCTAATATTTACATGTTCAAAAAGAGAAGAAGATATATTAAAAAGTGAAAATATAGAATTTAATAAAGTAAATTTATAATTGAAAGATAATGTAACCTTATTAAAGCTATCACAACAAAAGCAATAACAACTAAAATAACCTGTAAAAAGTTTTATGGGAAAAAGAGATGTAAGTTAAAACTATTCTACCACCCAAAGAATGGACATAAAAAAATGTGAAGAATTTATTTCTTCACATTTTTTACTGTCTTTTGCCTAGTGTCTACTCTGTTTAGCAGTTCTACTTTTATATAAAAGGTTTTATTTTTCATAAGATTCTAATTTTTCCTCTAATTCATTAATTTGTTTATACAAATTAGATGTTTCTTCTGCACCATTCAAAATCATATCTAAATTACTTTTAGCCGTGTTTTTCAAAAGAAAATACTAACTAATACAAATTTGACTTACAGCTAATTTATAATTTTTTAATAAAAATATATAAAATAATAATTGATATCAAATAAAAAAGGTGCTATAATAGCTACAGCCATTGATATAGGTAGTCAAAAAGAATAGAAAACTAACAAGATGATCAAAAAAATTAAAAAAAACTTAAAAAAATAAAAAAAAGTGTTGACAACCGAAAAAAAGTGGTGTATTATATAAAAGCAATCGCGTGAAGCGAAATGCAAAATGGGCTATTAGCTCAGGTGGTAGAGCACTTGACTTTTAATCAAGTTGTCCCGCGTTCGAGTCGCGGATAGCTCACCAATCTCAGATTAACGTCTGAGATTTTCTGGCCCCTTGGTCAAGCGGTTAAGACATCGCCCTTTCACGGCGGAGACATGGGTTCGATTCCCGTAGGGGTCACCAATTTCATATTGCCACTTTAGCTCAGCTGGTAGAGCAACTGACTTGTAATCAGTAGGTCGTCCGTTCGATTCGGACAAGTGGCTCCATTTTAAGTCAACAGTTTTGAGAAAACTCTTAATTGCTGGCTTTTTTTTAATATAAAAATATAGGAACTAAATATAGATATAAAAAGAAAGAAGGAACTAAAATGTCAAAAGTAGTAATAATTACAGGGGCATCAAGAGGAATTGGAAGAGAAACAACAAAATTACTAGCAAGAAACGGACATACAGTTATAGCAAACTACAACAAATCAGAAGAAAAAGCAAAAGAGCTACAAGAAGAATTAAAAAAAGAGAATATAAACATAGACATATTCAAAGCAGATGTATCAAAAAGAGAAGAATGCAAAGCATTAGTTCAATATGCAATCGATAAATACAAACATATAGACGTACTAGTAAACAATGCAGGAATATCAATATGGGGACAATTTACAGATTTAACAGACGCTGAAATAGAAGAAATAATGAGAGTAAATTTATATTCAGCAATAGCAATGTCACAAGAAGTATCAAAACATATGATACATCAAAAAGAAGGATGCATAATAAACATATCTTCAATATGGGGAATGGTAGGAGCATCTTGTGAAGTAGCATATTCAGTAACAAAAGCTGGAATAGATGGATTAACAAAATCATTAGCCAAAGAATTAGGACCATCAAATATAAGAGTAAATTCAGTAGCACCAGGAGCAATAGAAACAGACATGAATTCTAATTTAACAGATGAAGAAAAGAAAGTATTAGAAATGGAAACACCATTAGGAAAGATAGGGAAACCAAGCGATATAGCGAAAGCAATTAATTGGTTAGTAGAAGACGAATTTACAACAGGGCAAATAATTTCACCAAATGGTGGATGGGTAATTTGCTAGGAAGAATATGAATATAAAAAAAGCCATTGGAAAATAAATTTTTTCAATGGCTTTTATAATGTCTATCAAATATATTTAATATTAACGAAAATAATCTCAGAAAAATAAAGTAGTTGTAACCTGTATTGCTATACACTTTTAACTTAAATATAACCCTATTTACGATTCTTTAAAACAATTATAATTCCAAGTACAATGAAAGCAATACTTATAATTTGATTTGAAGAAATTAAAATATTAACATGACTAATTCTAAGAAAATCCAAAACAAATTTAGCAAATCCACATAATATAAAGCTTATACCAATAGTACGCAAACTAAATTTATTAGTTATAATTTTATGAATCATGTAAATAAAAATAAATAAGAAAGCGATTGTTTCAACAATTTGAACAGGAAATAAGCATGTCCCCGCGGGAGCAACTAGTGAATAATTATAAATTACATGGCCAGGGCCAGCATAAGGAATTCCATAACAACATCCCGCTAAAAAACACCCAATCTTTCCAATTGCATACATAAGCGGAATTGAAGGAGTAAATATAAATAAGATATCTTTAAAAGGTCTCCTTACAATGAATTTAAACGCAAATAAAGCAATTAAAGCGCCAATAGCTCCCCCATAAGAAGTAAATCCCAAATATAATATATCAACATTTTTATATAAAGAATAATTTTGTAATAGAGTTAAAAGTTTACCACCCAGAATTATTCCAACATTTTCATAAACCAAAGCAGCAACAATTTCTAAAAAAGAAAAATTAAATTTCTTATATACACATAAAACCACTACAACATTCATTGTTAGAGCAAGCAATAACATAATTCCATAAAGCGGAATTGTCGTATTAAACATTATATTTTTCCATAAAATCAATTCATAAAATTGATTTATCCTTTCTAAAACATACTGGTAAAAAAGTATTATATAGATACTGATAAATTGCCAGTTAATTTTTAATATATTACTATCCTGGACATGATGAAATTGCAGAGGCACACGCATAAATCGCTATAAAAATAAAAACTAAGAAAGCCACGAACATATAAATAGTTACTGCCGCAAGGGTTCGCAGTATAGGACTATTAGGACAGCGAATAATTCCTACAGAAATAGTAATTAGTGCAGCAAATATATATAAAGGATGAACACCAAAAGTAAGTATCATAAAAATAACATATAGTATTAAAAATACATATTGATCATTAGTATAAAACACACACGGTTTATGTTTAAGCATATTATGAGATTTATTCACACTTATAAATAATTTTCGATGGCATTTTGGACAAACGTTATCATCATAATTTAATTTGTTACCACATCTACAATGAAGTATAAAACCATTTGAATTATCAGCATTAGTAGAATTAATATTAGGATTAGTCACATCATTGTTTAATGTAGCACCACAAAATCTGCAGTATGTAGCTGTATCAGAAACAGTTTGTTTACAATTTTTACATATCATAAAATACCTCCAGTTATTTAATTATTAATATACAATTATTAAAAAATTGTATTAGAGAATAAAGGATAACTTAAATAAATTCCAAAAAGCGAATGTTAACCTGCATATAAAACTTTAAAATAAAAAGAAAAAGAAGAATATAAATACACCGGCAACAGCTAAAGTTACTATAAATAGTAAGCGAAAAAATTGACTATCACGGTATATAATTCCAGCTATTGCACTAGTAAGCAAAGCTAATAACATAAAAGCAAAATTAAAAGAAATTAAAACAAGAAATAATGCATATATAGTAAAAAGTATGTATTGTACTAAAGATGTTTTTATATTAACACCACAATGTTCACAAAAATTAGAATCATCAGGAATTTCTTTATTACAATTTTTACATTTCATAAATTTCTCCCCCTTTAATTTATAGAAAATAATATCACAAAAGATATAATTATATCTTTAAAAAATAAAATGTTACAATCTATAATAAGTTAAATGTAAAGTTTAGATTAAATATTATTACTATCCTGGACATGATCGAAGAAGCCCTAAACATGCTATACTAGAAATACCACCAAAGATAATTATTATACAACAAATTAATGCAGAGGTTATAAAGAAAGTACGAAGAAGTACGCTTTTACGGTATATAAGAGTTCCAGCAGTAATTATCAATAAAGCCAAAAACAAAAATCCAATATGTAAAGGAATTAAAAATAAACAAATTATATATATTATAAAGAATAAAATTTGCCCCCAATTTTTTATGATTGGAGCTTTACAATAAGCACAGAAGCAAGAATCATCTGGAATTTCCTTGTCACATTTTTTACATTTCATAAATTTCTCCCCCTTAAATTTATAAAATAATCATAACATAAAAGACATAATTAAGTCTATAAAAACAAAAAAACTTCACAATCGACAGTAAGTCGAAAGTGAAGCTTTTATCTTATATTAAAATTTTTGCTGAATCTCTATAATTGTAGCAGCATTATTTTTCAAAATATCTAAAAACGCATCTGCAACTTGAGGATCAAATTGAGTACCTTTGCATCTTTCAATTTCTTTCATTGTATAGTCAATATCTAAAGCATTTCTATAAGAACGCTTAGATGTCATTGCATCAAAAGTATCAGCAACAGCAACTATTCTTGCAAAATAAGGAATATTCTCTCCAGCTAATTGAGAAGGGTAACCCCTGCCATCATATCTTTCATGATGGTGTTTAACAATAGGAATAATGTTAGCAAAAATACTAGCATTAGACAATATATGAGCACCAATAGATGGGTGATTCTTAATTTCAGAATATTCATCATCAGTAAGTTTATCATTTTTTAACAAAATAGCATCAGGAATACCAATTTTTCCAATATCATGGAAAAGAGCACCTATACGTAAAGTTTTTAAATCCTCATCAGATAATCCTAATTTCTTACCAATTAAAACAGAATACTCGGCAACTCTGTCAGAATGACCTTTTGTATATACGTCCTTAACTTCAACTGTTCTTCTAAGAACCTCAATACTTTCTAAGTAAGATTTTTCAAGTAATTCATTTGAATAAGAAAGTTCCTTATTAATTTCTTTTATAACATTCATTTGTTCAACAGATTTCAACCCAGATTCAATAAGCAAAAGTAGTTGATCAAACTTATCACTTTTTTCACAATAACCTTGAATATCTAGTTTTTTAATTGTTTCCAATGGAGGAGCTAAATCCTTGTGACCTGTCAATAGAAGGATATATAAATCCTTATTAAATTTACGTATTTCTTCAACTACTTGATCTCCATGAAAAGGGGTCATTATATAGTCAAGAAGCATTAAATCAAAATGTTCATTTTTAACTCTTTCAATTGCTTCTTGTGGATCGGTAACACCTGTTATAGAATAATTATGAAGATATACCTTTAAAGAATCTATAATTCCTATTTCATCATCAACAGCAATTATTTTATACTTAGATTTTTCTTGATCTACAACATTTAATCTCATATATTAGCACCTCACTTTATAACTTATTAATAGGAATTGTAATAATGAATGCGGTTCCCTTATTTTTTTCTGTTTCAAAAGTCATATCACCATGGAAGTGAGCTTTTATATTGGAATAAGACATAAACAATCCCAGACCAGTACCACCTTTTCCTTTTGTGGTAATCATTTGTTTAAATAAGTTGTCTTGAACAACTTTTGGTAGTCCAGGGCCATAATCTTTAACTATCAATTCGATAGTAGTATTATCTCTCAGATTTGCCACTAAGTCAATAAATTCATCAGATTTCCCATCATAAGCTTGAATAGAATTTGAAATCATATTATTTAAAACTTGGACTAAACTATTTATATTACCATTAATTTTAATATTATCATCAACATTATTAGAAACTCTTAAAGTTACTAGTGCAGATTTTAATTCGTGTTTCATTAATATATCAACTTGTTTAAATAAATCTGAAATAGAGAATGGATATACCTGACTGTCAGACAGTGTAACAGCTTGACCTTTTACAGCAGTTATTACATCAGACATGTATGATGTATGTGTTTTTATTTTATCAATCCATTCTTGCATATCTTTAGCAATTGCATGATAATCTTCATTCGTAACCATTGGATTTCCAATTGAAGCGTCCAGTTCTGCCACTAACTGTGTTAAACCTTCATCTGCTCCAGCAATACTCATTATTGGTGTTTTTAAGTTATGTGCAATTCCTCCTACCATTTGTCCTAAAGAAGCTAAACGTTCACGTTCAATCAATAGATCTTGATTACTTTTTATCTGTTCGATATTTTTTTCTGTTAAAACTTGAATAGAATTATAAGCATTACACAAATCACCAATCTCATCATTTGAAAGAATAGGCAATTTAGACATATTATTAGAAGATTTAGCAATAGCATTTAACGAATCTGTAACTGTTGAAATATCTTTTTGTAGTGAAATAGAGAACATATTTAAGAAAATAAAAGTTACAAAAATTACAAATAAGAAATCTACTAACAAAAAGATAAGTGTCTCTGAAGAATCAACGGAATACAAAATTCCCAAAGTATAAATTCCTTCTTCAGTAATTACTTTAATTGTAGCTCCTTGAGTATCAATTCCATATCCATCATAAGTATGTCCATTATTCTTAGAAGATAATTGTTTAGTGTATTCAACAACAAATTCGCTTGGATCATGACCTTCAACTGTTAACACAGAACCATCAGGCTTTATAATAAATTTAGAATCTGAATATTCTGATAAAGGCATTTCTGAAAAAGTTTTAATAACTTCGCCAGAGTTATAACATGTATTTAAATCGAAAGTTTCAATTAAATCTTTATGATAATTATTAAAAAGATATTCTTCTTTTGTTTTAATAACTTGATTATAAGCTATTAAAGAAGTAAGTAATACACCCATTATAGAAACAGGTAATACTTGTAAGAAAATTTTCTGCTTTAAAGAAACACGTGGTTCCATTTTTGAGTTTTCATAATAAGTATCTCTAAGTATCTTGGTATATAAATTTTTAGAAGTAATATATGAAGCAACTGCTAAAAACAAGAAAAACGAAACAAGCAATAATAAAATTTTAAAAATCATTATATTATGATGACTACCTGTTATGGTTAAAACAAAAATGATTCCAATAACAGGTATAATAAGTTCACCAAAAAATATAAGATAAGGAAGAGAAAAACATTGTTTCCTGATTTTCTGCATTCTAGCATAATCTTTATATTTATTATGATTATTATCTTTATACCACGAATCTATATCTTTAAATAGATTTTTAAAAATTAAAATTAAAATTACAGATGCCAACATAAAAATTGCAAAAATTTGTGCTACAAATGGAATACCAGACATTTGAACATCAAAGTCATTATTAAGTGAATTAGGTGGATAGTTCAAAAGAGTTGGTAAAATACTTGTAATTAATATAACTATAAAAAAAATTGTAGAGATATATCTGAAAATAATTTTATTACTTGGTAAATCAAATAAATGTAGTTTCTTCATATTAAAAAATTCCTTTCAAAAAACTATATACATTATATATTAAAAATATTTAAAGACCAAGAGTTGATTCATAATAATTTTATGAAATAATAATTAAGAACCCCTTTACTAAGTTTAAAAAAGTAAAGGGGAGGATAAATAAAAAGTTAAATAAAATTAACATCTTTCATATATTTAATTATTATAGATAAATATTTATTATCAATTTTTTTCCATGTAAAACCTAATTCTTTAAGAATTTTTTGAGTAAAGTCTGACTTAATATTTACAGAAAAATTATAGTCCAAAGACAAATTAGTTGTATTAAAGTCATTAACAATAGCAGAAATTCCATCATTCATATTTTTAGAGTATTCTAAAATTCTATTTCTGAAATCATCCTCACTAAGAGTCTGAATGTTGAAACCACTTTCTTTTAAAGCTAACACCACTCTTTTTAAAGTAATTAAATTATGATTGTACAAATGGAAAATCTTATTATCATATTCGGTTGTTTTTGCAAGTAAGACAATAGCTTTAGCACATTCATCGACAGGAGTAAATTCAATTTTTTGATCAAGTAAGTTGCTTGATATAGCATCCAACTTAACAAGAGATTTAATTCTTCCATAAAATGCATTTGCATAAATATTTTTTTGAAATACGCCGTCATAAGTCCTTCCGGAAAGAATACCTATACGTAAAACCTTACCATGAAGCCCTTTTTTCATAAAATCATAAACAATATTTTCAGATTCAAATTTACTATTAACATATACATTCTCTGTATAATGCTGACCAATATATAAACTGTTTTCTGAAAAATCAACATCTTTAATACTTTGCTTTAACAAATAGTTTCCAGAAACAGAAATTGAGGAAATGTGAATAAATCTCAAATTGTTTTTGTAGGCAAAGTTAACAATAGCTTTAGTGCCATTTATATTTATATTTTTAAATTCTTCAAAATCCCCATAATGCTTTACAATTGCAGCAGAATGAATAACTGTTGAAATATCCTTGCTAATGATCTCAGCTTCGCCTGCAGAAATGCCAAGATTAGGTAGAGTAATATCTCCATTTACTACTAAAACACGTCCCTTAAAATCTGAATCCAAATTTTTATTAAAATAAAATTCGTAAGAAGAAAATAGTCTTTTCTTTGAAAAATCAATATTAGCACCTCTTACTAAGCAATAGATTTTAGAGTCAGTTGTAGTTAATAATTGATGCAATACATGAATACCAATAAATCCATTGGCACCAGTGAGAAATACATTTCCTAAAGCATTTTCATTTTTATTTTTTATTGATTCATCCTCATTATGCATAAATTGTGGTAATAACTCAAAAGAAGTTTCAGAAGATAAGGTGTCATTTTTATCAATATATTTTGCAAGTTCGTAAATTGTAGGGTACTTATAAAATGTTTGAGTTGTTAAATTAAGCTTTTCACCAAGTAATAGGGATTGAAGTTGAACAATACTCAAAGAGTCTAATCCTAAAGAGATAAAAGGAGTATTAACGTCAACATTTTCTAATCCATTATTTAGAATTTTTAAAATATTTTTTTCTATTAATTTTTCTGTTTTAGTTTTAGCTACTACAATTTTTTCATTTTCACTTATTTTTACAGAAGGAAGAGATTTCCTATCAATTTTTCCATTTGGAGTAAGAGGAAGTTTCTTCATTTTAACAAAGTAAACAGGAATCATATAATTAGGTAATTCTTCGAGTAAAAATGAAACCAATTTTGAAATTATGATATCTTTTGAAGAAACATAATAACAAATAAGAAAATTAGAATTTTGAGCAATAACCGTAGTTTCAGTTATATAAGGATATTCCAAGATTCTATTTTCAATTTCGCCAATTTCAATACGATATCCTCGAATTTTTACTTGGAAATCGGCTCTTCCTAAATGAATCAATTCACCATTTTGTGATAGTCTTGCTAAATCATTTGTATTATAAATTAGTTCTCTTGTATTATATAAATTTTTAATAAAGACTTCCTTATTTAAATCATCTCTTTTATGATAACCAGCACAAACACCATCTCCACCAATAAATAAATTGCCAGGCACACCTTTTGGAAGAAGGTGATGAGTATATTTATCTAAAACGTAACATGTAGTATTTGCAATAGGTTTACCAATATTAATAATAGAAGTATTTGTTAAATTTTTAACAGTAGACCATACAGCAGTTTCAGTAGGACCATAAACATTAAATATTTTAGTATTATTAGTATGAGCTACTTTCTTTAAATGCTTTAATAATGTATAAGGAAAAGATTCACCACCAACTAAAATGTCAGTAATATACTTGAAATAAACACAATATTCAATATTAGAAGTTAATTTTTTCATACGAGATGGTGTGGTTTGAATCATATTAACCTTATTTTCTAAACAAAGAGAGTTCAAAAGAATTTGATCATTTTGTTCTTGTTCATTTGCTAGAACAATTGTCATACCTCTTTGTAAAGGAAGCCAACTTTCCAAAACAAAAATATCAAAACAAATAGTTGTAACAGACACGATAGTTTTATCTTTAGAAAAATTGATTTTATTACTCATACCTAAAATAAAATTATTAATATTTTTATGTTTAAGCTTAACTCCTTTAGGTTTTCCTGTAGATCCAGAAGTATATATTATATAAGCGATATCTGTAGATTTATTAATGTTTTCAAGATTTTCAATGCTATTAGCAAATAGAGATTTATCATTTAAGTCAACATTAATAACATTTACAGAAGATTCAGATATGATAGGAGAAAGCTCATCAGAAGTTAAAACTATTTTAGTCTCACTATTTTCTAACATATATGAAATTCTATCCTTAGGATAATTAAAATCCAAAGGAAGGTATGCAGCTCCAGATTTTAGTACCGCTAGTAAACTAACCATCATTTCAATAGATCGCTTTTGTAAAATTCCAACAAAAGAATTAGGTTTTACACCTGCAGAACGCAAATAATTAGCTAAACTATTTGCTTTTTCATTCAACTCTTTATAAGTAATAGATTTACCATTAGCAATTACAGCAATTTTATCAGGATTTTTCTTTACTTGTTTTTCGATAAAATATTGAATAGTTTTATCTTTTTGATAATAAGTTTTAGTATTATTTAATGCTAATAATGTTTTTTTCTCGTCAGGAGTGACTATTTCAATATCTTTAAGAAGTAAATTTTCATTATCTAAAATTTGATTCAATATGTTAAGAATTCTTTTATGAGAAGCAATAATAGACTTTTCTGTAAACTTAGTAATTTTAAAATCATAAGAAACAATCAAAGTATCGTCATCATTTATATCATGAATATGTATCTGCAAATCATTGAAAATTGCAGAAGGAGAAACCCATTTTGAATAGTAATCAAGTGAATCAGATTTAGTACTTCTAACATTTTGATAAGAAAACAAAATATTATATAAATTTCCAACATCAGAATTATTTTTCTTAATATCTTCCATTAAAAGTTTATATGGATATTTTCTATGTCTAAGAATTGACATGATTTGTACGGCAATGTATTTAGTAAAATCAGTAAAAGAATTTGACCAATCCACGTCAACGCAGAAAGGTACAGTAGAAATAAAAAGTCCCGTAGTATTTTTTTCTTGAAAATTATTTCTATTAAGAATTGGAGTACCAAAGCAGAAATGCTTTGTTGAATTAATGCGCGCTAAATAAACAGAATAAACAGACATAAAAAACGCGTAAAGAGAAATATGTTTTTCTGTACAGTAATTATTTATTTTATGTAATAGTCCATTTGAAATAACGAAGTCTTTCCTTTTAGCATAAGAAGAAACATTTGAATTATAATTTTTAACTGTTTCTGGAAAAGAAACAGCATCAGGAATAGATTCAAACATATCATTCCAAAATTTTTTATCATCCTCAAATTTAGAACTTTTTTGATAAGTTTTCTCAGATTGAATATGGTCAACATAAGAATATGAAGGCATAGTATCTGATAAGTCTTGATAATAGTCCATGATTTCTTTAATAACTAGCCCAGAAGACCAAGCATCAAAAATTAAATGATGTGCATTAAGTAAAAAACCACCAGTATTATTTGGAAATCTAAACATTTTAAATTCAAATAAAAAAGAGTCTAAACAATTAAAAGGAATATTAACCAAAGTATGTGTTAATCCCTCAACAGCTTCAACGTTTGGAAGCTCAAGAAGTTCAATATCCTTATCATAAAAAGATTCGAAATATTGATATATATCACCATTAATACCTTTAGACAATTTAATTCTAAAGCTATCATTATTCTTTATAAATTTTATCAAAGCTTTTTTAATTTTTTTAAAATCAACAATCTCATTAATTACTAAATAAGCAGCAATATTATTTAGAGGACTTTTATTAAAAAAGCTTTCTTGATCCCAAATTGATTTTTGAGAAAAAGTTAAATCGTATTTTTTATCATTCATCCTCAACACTCCCCATGTGTAATATTATACATAAAAAGTATGTATTTAAAAGAGGTGTTACATAATTTTTAATTAAATGTAACACAAAAAATATAAATGAATAAAAAATTGTTTAAAGGCGAAAATAAATTAAGAAGGTGATAGTGTGTACGAATTGCAAACAGGAAAAAATAAAAGCATATATATTTTAATGTTAATAATTATTTTAGTAGCATTCTTCACAATTTTGGCATATACACTTTTTATTGATAGCCATGAATATAAATACAGTCAAAATATAGTAGCCACACAAATAAAACACGAAGAAGAGTCAACAGAATTAGAAACTATACTAGAAAATACAACGGAAAGTATAGTAGGAATCTCAAAAATAAAAGATATAGGAACAACAATATTTCTAGAAAAAAGCACAGAGAACCTTAATTTAGGTACTGGGGTAATAATTTCAAAAGAAGGATACATTTTAACAAATCAACATGTAGCTGGTTCACAATATAGTACATGTTATATAACATTGAAAAATGGAGTTACAGATAATGGTGTAGTAGTATGGGCAAGCGAAGATCTAGATTTAGCAATTATCAAGATAAATATAAAGAATTTACCAGAAGCAAACTTAGGCGATTCCGACAATATAAAAATAGGAACAAGTGTATATGCAATTGGAAATCCAGTAGGCTATGAGCTTCAACGAACAGTTACCTCAGGGATAATAAGCGGAACCAATAGAATAATTAAAACAGAAGATGACAATACAAAATCATATTTAGAAGGATTAATTCAAACAGATGCAACAATAAACCAAGGAAACAGTGGAGGACCACTAATAAATAAAAATGGAGAAATAATAGGAATAACAACATTAAAAATAGAAGATGCAGAGGGGATAGGCTTTGCTATACCAATAAACATTGTAAAACCAATATTAAAAAAATTAGTTGAAACAGGCAAGTTTGAAGAACCATACCTAGGAATATCAGGATATGATAAAGAAGTAATTCCATATCTAAGTTCAAATATAAATTTTGAAGAAGGAATATATATTGAAGAAATAGATAAACAAGGACCGTTAAAAGACAGTGGAATCCAAACAGGAGATATCATTGAGAAAATAGATGATACCAAAATAGAAAGTATGAACAAACTCAAAGAATATATTTACACTAAAAATATAGGAGATGAAGTTACAATACAAATAAAAAGAAATAAAAAAGAAATCCTTATAAAAGCAAACTTAGCAAAAATGTAAATTTCGTATTATGTTGATAGTTATTCTGAAAATGCGTATAAAATAGCCTTAGGACTTTACATAAAGTTGAAAAGCCTAAAAAAATTTGCTATAATAAAAATGAAAAAAAATTTAGGAGGTGCATGAAAATGCGGAAAAATTTTAACAGCAAGATAATTGTTTGGTTAGGCTGGTCCGTGATATGGATCTTGATGAACAAGATCTTATATTCTGGAGGCCTAGTGTACGGAAAAACATTATTTCAGTTGCTTGTGGAGTGCTTCTTGAGTGTTCTTGCAGCGGAGATGATGTGCCATTCTATTGCACTTAGCTTAATCATGATTGCACTGCTTACTATTAAACTAGTAAGCGGATTTGGAGTGGTAACCATGATGTGCTATGTAGTAAGTATTGGATTGTTTATTGTAACACGTATACTTACACCGAAAGCCACGACAAAGAAGTAAAATGTACCGAGAGAGGTGACTTCACCTCTCTTCTTTTATGCCAATTTAAGAATATATACAAAAACATAGTAAATCAAACTGTAAAAACGTACGACAAAAACAAACAAAAATAATCGTAATCTTCGAAAGAAAAACATAATAATTTGTAAAAAAATAAAATTCAATAATATCAAATGTCAAATTTTGTCGAATTCCATAATATGAAAAACGTTGACATTTAGCACAATAGAAAATATATTTAAATCAAGGAGGTACATATGAGAAAATTTTATGCAGGTATTGTGCTAAATAAAGAAGAACTTAAAGAAAGTAGTTGTAATCGTATAGAACTGGAATATTATAAAATCTCAAAAAAGTGCCAAAGAAATGTCGGTAAAAAAACAAACTTGTATGGAATAGAAATAGTAAAAAAAGAATATTTTGGAAGGCGACATTTAAAAGAGAAAGAAAACATATATAACATAACCAATGATGAAACAGTAATAGATAACTTACTACAAGTATTGAGGAGAAATAAAGTAACACCAGTAAGTTTAAACGATGTAATAGAAGAAGTTTTATAAAAGCACATAGGTAAAGCGCTACATAAGTGGTGCTTATTTTTTTGCACCACAAACAGTTCATTTACCTTTAACACAAATTATGATATACTAACCTATATTTAAATAAAGAAGGTGATGAAAACGGGAAGAAGATATAAAGAAGAGATAGATGAAGATATACCAAAATCAGTAGCAAAAATGATGAAAAATAAAAAAAGAAAAGAAATAGAAGAACCAGAAAAGAAAAAACATCCAAGGCTTAAAAAATTCATAATTTTTTTAATAATTGTAATTTTAATAATATTAATAGCAAAATTAGTTATTGCAACACATAGATGGAAGACACTAGCCAAAGATATGTTATTAAATGAAAATTCAATAGTAAAAGATACTGATGGAAATATCATAGCAACATTAGGAGACGAAAAAATAAAAAATAAAATTTCATCAAGTCAAATGCCAGATAATTTAAAAAATGCATATATTGCAATAGAAGATGAAAGATATTATTCACATGGAGGAGTAGACATTAAAAGAACCACAGCTGCAATAGGTTCATACATAATACATTTTGGTTCATCATCATTCGGAGGAAGTACAATCACACAACAGCTTGTAAAAAATATGACAGGAGACTCTTCAGATAAAGTTTCAAGAAAAGTAAATGAATGGTGGAAAGCATGCACATTAGAAAGCTGTGCTTCAAAAGAAGAAATTTTGGAGGCATACTTAAATACCATATACGTTGGACCAAATATATATGGTGTAGAAGCAGGTTCAAAATACTATTTCAGCAAATCAGCCAGTGATCTAAGTCTTGCAGAATGTGCATTTTTAGCAGGAATAAATCATTCACCTAATTCATATAACCCGTTTTCAGAAAATATAGATACTGGGAAAATAAAAAAGAGAACCAAAACAGTTCTTGATAAAATGAAAGAATTAGGAAATATAAGTAATGACGAGTATGAACAAGCAATTAATGAAGTAGAAAATGGTTTAAACTTTCAAAAAGGAAAACTAGAAGCAGGAAGTGGAGTATATTCATATCATACAGATGCATTAATAAATGAAGTAACAGAAGAAATTGCAAATAAATATAAAATAACAAAAACATTCGCAAATAACTATTTAGAAAATGCAGGAGCAACAATATATAGCACACAAAATTCAAAAATACAAACAGAAATAGAAACAGAATTTGAAAAAACAAAATATCAATTAGCTTCAAAAACAGGAGGAGATCCATCTCAAGCAGCAATGGTAATAATGGATCATAAAACAGGATATGTTGTAGGATGCGCAGGAGGATTAGGAAAGAAAACAACAGCAAGACCATTAAATAGAGCAACACAAAGTGTGAGACAAACAGGATCAGCAATGAAACCAATAGCAATTTTAGCACCAGCATTAGATAAGAAAATAATAACATGTTCAACATTAGTTGATGACACAGAAAAAGACTTTGAAGGTGGATATCATCCAGAAGATTATAATAAGCCGCTTGGACAAATAACAGTAAGAAGAGCAGTAGAATCTTCACAGAACGTGCCATTTGTTGAAATACTAGAAGATTTAAAAACAAAAAATTCAATAAAATACATGAAGAAAATGGGAATAACAACACTAACTGAAAAAGACGAAAACCTATCTTTAGCCTTAGGAGGATTAGATAAAGGAATCAGTCCATTAGAAATGGCGGGAGCATATAGCACAATAGCAAATGATGGAGAATATATTGAACCAACATTTTATACAGAAATAGAAAGAAATAATGGAAAAAAATTAATAAAATCAAAACAAAAGAAAAAAAGAGTATTCTCAAAAGAAGTCGCATATGTGTTAAAAGAATTATTAACACAGCCAGTAGTAGGAACAAATGGAACAGCAACATACTGTAAAATAAATGGAGTCGATGTAGCTGCAAAAACAGGTACAACAGATGAGAATTATGATAGATGGTTATGCGGATTCACACCATATTACACAGCAACATGTTGGTATGGATATGATAGAAACGAAACAGTAGAATTTAATAAAAGAAATCCAGCAGGTTTGATTTGGGCAAATGTAATGACAAGAATTCATTCAGGACTAGCATCAGCTAGATTTGAAAAACCAAGCAAAGTTGAAGTAGCAACAATATGTAAAGAAACAGGTCAACAAGCAACAACAGGTTGTACAGACACATATACAGAATATTTTGTAAAAGGAACAGTACCAAGAACATGTGAAGTTCACTCAGGAAGCCCTATCGTAACAGATGATTATGATAAAGATTCAACATCAGGTACAATAAATGGAAGCGTTAAAGAAATAGATGCAGAAGAACCACAAAAAGATACTGAACCAATAGAAACACCTAAAACAGAAAACACAACAGTAACAAGAAATGAAACTAATACAACGAATACTATAAAAAAAGATAATACATCAAATACAATAACTAATACAACAAACACAACGAATTCAACAAGCCCAACACCAACGCCAAGCAATAGTACAACACCAAGTCCTTCTACAACACCACCACAAACAAACACTGTAGAAAAAGATGAAGAATAATAAATAAAAGAGTACACCTCAAATATCAAGAAAAAATCTAATATTTGCAGGTGTATTTTTTTGGAAAAAATTAATATAATAGCTATGAAATTGCAACTAAAATTAAAAATAAGAACTCTTATATATGAAAAATATATGCATATATCAAATAAGGGGGAAAAGATGGAAGAAATAACAAACTTGGTAAATAAAGCAAAAAGAAATGATTATGAAGCTTTTTGTAAACTTATTGAAATAATAAAAAATGACTTATATTTAATTGCAAAAACAAGATTAAAAAATGAAGAAGATATAGCAGATGTAATTCAGGAAACAATTATTACTTGTTATAACAATATTAGATTTCTAAGAAAAGAAACATCATTTAAATCTTGGACAATTAAGGTATTAATAAATAAATGCAATAAAATATACAAAAACCCCAATAATATAAATATTTCAATAGAAAGCAATAGTATCAATGAGTACATAGGAACAACAGAAAATAATGATGAAAAACTAAATTTTGAGGATTTAATAAAAGATTTAAGTGCTGATGAAAAGCTTATTTTGACTTTATATTATTATTCCCGATATACAACAAAAGAAATAAGCAAAATTACTAAAATAAAGGAAAATACAATAAAAAGTAAAATAAGTAGAGCAAAAGAGAAAATATACAAAAAATATGGAGGTATAAATGTATGAGAAATATAGATGAATTACTAAGAGAATCTTGTAAAGAAAAAATAGAAATACCTGACAAAATCAATTACAGAATAACTAGTACATTAAATGAGTTAGATAGGCCAAAACATTTAAAGATTTATATAAGAAAAATATGTACATTAGTAGCAAGCCTAGTAATAATATTATTTGGAGGAATATCAGTTTATGCAGCTCTGGGAGGAAAAATAGATGGAGAAAATGTATTTGAATGGATTGGCATTAAAGTATCAAATAAGCAGTATAATGAATACAAAGAAAAAGTAGAAGAACAAATATATTTAGAAAATAATACGGATGTCACACTAGATTCAACATTCTATGATGGAGAATTAGCAATTTTAGAGTTTAACGTGAAATTAAGCGAAAAAGATAAGGAATATCTAAATATAGGAGAAACAGTTGTAACAGAGGAATACATAAATAAAAAGACTGAAGATAATACAATTGATGTATTTATAGATGGAAAACAATTGACACCAGAGGAAGTAAAAGCAATAGAAATTGAAGAACATAAAGATGAAAAAATTGATAAAATATGGCTTTCAATAAACAATAAAGAAACAGTAGATAAAAATGGAAATACATACATAGAAGCAGCACATAACAATAATAGAATAATAATAAATGACACAGAGTATTACCTTAGACAAAATGCACAACAAAACATCAAAAAAATTAATGATTATGAATACAAAGTCTTTCAAACATATTTCATACCCCAAGAAGAATATAAAGATAACGATATATTAAATTTTACAATAGATAGCATAGATGTATTACCAAATAATAACCAATTAGGGGAAAGTCAAAAAAGAATTCATATATCTGATAACTATAAAATACAAGTTAAGAAAAACGAAAGAATTGTGCAAATAGATAATATAAGTGTAACAACAAGTGACAAAAAAATGTTTCAAAAAGTTGACTATGTAGCAACATCACCAATACAAACAACGATAAAAATAACTACTAAACTTAGTAATATAGATTACAATGAAATAATAAATACAAATAATAATAATTATATCAGTAATATAAATTATGAAATATATGATAAAAATAACAATGCATTATCATTTTATAAAATAGAGTTGAGTAAAAAGATAATATATTCAGATGGAAAAAAAGAAGAATTGGAATTAGATGAACCAATAGCATCTGAGGATTTGAAAGATGCTGAAATAGAGTTAACACAATATATAATATGTGAAAAAAATACTAGTGCATTAACAATAAATACAGTTAATGACCGAAACACAGTGCTTAATAAATTGAACATTAAATTAGAAGAATAACTAAAATATTATTAGAGATGATTTCTAAGAGAAGTGATACCAAACACAAGTTGACATAAAAGGCAAAAGAAGATATAATAATTGCATTGACACATATCAAGCAAGTGTCTGAGAAGAAAACATATCATATAGACCGAAAGGATGATTCACATGGGAAAACTACGGAAAAAGCCAGCACAGAAGCTGATATTACCGATTGGAGATGAGATGTACAAAAACAGCATGATGGATCCTGCAATCACGGCGTTAGCGCTTGATGCAGATAAGTATCCCAATGCTATTGACTATGTCAATCTCTATCTGGAGTTACTGAGCGTAGATCGCTTAAGTATCAGCAATCAGGCTATTTTGGCAAGCCCCTACATTGCGGAATTTAAAATCGCAGATCTGGAGGCAATGATCAAAAAGATTCCTGACAAAAAGCTTCAGAAGAGGCTGAAAACCTTTTTCAACTTGGACAATACGGGGAGAAGACATTATCTTCGTACCATCAATGAAAAAGATATTGCTACTGTTCAGATGGCAAAGGAGGCTAGCGAAGCACGAAAGTATCTTACCACGATTGAGAGCATGTATGCGTATAGTGCAAGCATGAAAGATATCGTGGACAAGATTGCAAGCAAGGTACATGGAAATGCAGAAAATGTCACCAAGGCAAAGTATGCACATGTGTACTACAGGTTCTTTTCTGAAGGCCAGTTCATTCCTTACTATGATGATGAAAATAGTAAAGAAACAACTCACGTCAGAAGGGATGGCATTCTGTCTGATATCCATATGGAAGAAGAAACGAAGATGGTATCTTATCAGTCGATTGGAATGTTGATTGATGAATGGTCTCTCTTCTTTTCTAAGATGCCGGATAACAATCTGATCATGGAACTTATCGAAGCAATGCTGAAAGACCTGGACTCTGAAGATGAGGAGTTCATTCGTAAAGACGCACAGCTTACAAAGGAAGCCATTAAGTTCCAGCCAACATACAGGGAGATCAGAGAACATAAGGAGCACATCTTTGCCAAAGGTGAGTGGTTAGTAAATGATTTCATGAGACATGATAGTCTCAATGAAATGTATGCTAAGGACATTCGAGAACTGTGTAAACTCTACAGGAAATACAAGGAGAACTACGAATGGGAATCTGAAGAAACTGTTCAGATGGAGGTAGTTATTCCTTCTAAGGGCAAAATTATGGTCACTATTCCGACTTTCGGAATGAAGAGGTTTTTCAAGGATGAGTTCGAGATGATCGCATTCTTAAACCTCATGGCATATCTGAAGAAAGAAGACTTTGTTTATCACAACAAAGCTCTTGCTAAGTATGATTTCTTCGAAATCTTGGGCATCTAAGTATACTTTAAAACTTGCAACCGCCAGGAAAACAATTTTCCTGGCGGTTTTTCTACGAAATTTAATAAAGATAGAAGAGATAAAAATCTAACCACTTTATATTAAATAGTATAAATTATTTTGTTTGTTCAGTGCTATACCAATAATATGTACCATCAGAATTTTGTTTAAAAGTATGCTTATATGTTGGCAATTCTTTTCCAAGATATTTTTCAACATTTTGAATACGTTGTTTTTCAAGATCTGATGATTGAGTACTTTCTACGCTTCCGTGAATAATAGTAGAATCAACATTTGAAGCTAATTTTTCTTTTTTATCAGAAGAAGAGTATATATCATATGAACCATTTACTTCAACTAAATGGACATATTTATCATAAATACAAATTGTTCCATCTTCATATTTTTCAGCAGAAACTAAGATATTTGCAGAACTTTCCCAAGGTGTACCACCGCCACCTTGATAAGAATAACGATCATATTCATTGTTTGCAAATACAACAGATTCACCGAAAATTGGTTCAAAGCTTTCATGTGTGATTGACACATTTTCTCCAAATATTTCTTTGGCTCTCTTTTCAATTGTATCTTTTGAATATATACGATGCTCGTTGCTAGTTATGTACTCATTTTCATATCGATATTCTGTTCTAGATACATCATTTTCATCTAAATTATCGAATATTGTTAATAGTTTTAACTGATTAGTAAGATCGTTTTCAGTTACTTTATTAGATTGATAAACTAATGTTTCTTTGTAACAATTAAATTTTTCTACATAATTATATAATTTTTTTACTAAACTACTTTCAATATCAAGCGCTATAGCATTATTAGAATCTTGATTATCATCTCCAGCAGTTGCATTTTCTGAAACACTATTTAAAGCACTTACTTTGTTATTGGCAATTTCTTTATCATTATAAAGTTGATACATAAAGAAAGTCATTATAACAATAACTAAAAGTGCTAAAATTAGAAAAAATGTTGATAAACTAATTTTAATTTCCTTTTTTTCATCCATTTTTTTCACCCCCTTATCTTTTGTATAATACAAATACATTATATTTTTTATGAAAAATATTAGCAATATATATTTTTTCTTTTTTATGACAATTTGAAAATAAAAAAATATGAACCGATAAATCGATTCATATTTTTTTGCGTTCACAATCCTACTAATTCAATATTTGAAAAATAAGACTAAAAATGCTTTGGTGCACCTGGAGGGATTCGAACCCCCGACCTTCCGGTTCGTAGCCGAACGCTCTATCCAGCTAAGCTACAAGTGCGAATTGAACATTACAATTATAGCAAGTTTATAAGAATAATTCAAGATATAAATTATAAAAATATAAAGTCATTTTTCAGTAGTAACAGAAAAGTGTCATAGAAAAACCGAGAACATAGCGAATTATGCTCTCGGTTTTTTCATTCAGCAAAAGCTTCTGAAGGTATCATATCTGATAACAAGTTTCAGAACAGCTTTTGTACCAAGCTCGGGTTTAATAATTGCCAAATAAGGCTTGAAATCCGAATCGAAAGGTGTAGGCTTAACGAAGTCTACAAAGTAAAACACCTCTGTGTCAGCGAGCCTTTGCCAGTCACTGTCTTTTGCAACAGCTTCATAAAAAGACTCTTCGAGGCCAAAACTTTCTACAATCCGGAGAATTGCTGCTTTTTCTTGTTTAGTATATTCCTCCTTTTGGTCATGTAAATAAAATTGTGCATCGTTTAAATAATCGTGAAAGTTTTTCATATGTTCTCCTTTCCAGTCAAATCGACGGTTACACTAATATTATAGCATACTTTACATAAAAAATCAAAAAACGATTTTTAATTATATAAAGCAATAGAAAATAACATAATAACCTTCAAACAAGTAATAGAAGCAACAAAACAGTTTACAAATTTACATAATTATGATATACTAATTTAGCACTTAAATTTAGGAATGGAAATGAATGGCGTAGTATTATTAAACTATGTTAATGAAATTCCAGTAAGTGTATATCGTTTTTTTAAAGGAGGACTTATTATGAAAGACATCAAAAAAACGAGCACCTTGGAAAACAAGGTAAAGGGATTAACCCGAAGGAATGACCTGGAAGGGTTAGCACGGCTCAAGTATTCGTATGCAGATACTTTCTTCTATCCAAAGGATGAAGAAGTAACTAAGTACAAGAAGGTACTTGAAGACCTGGAGCTGGTAGCAAGTAGCAAAAATATTTATGCAGTTGGTGGCAACTCCTGGCAGCTTCTTTCGGCTATTCTGGATTCCGTTGAAGGTGCAGAGATCGTCTACAACACGATTGCAAGATACGCACCGCAGGAAGCAATTGTTTTCGTTGACAAGGAAGCAGAAGAATTTTCTACTGAAACGATTGACGGAAATGTTTTTGCGGTATTCCCTGCATATACATTTAAACCTTTGAAAAAATAAATACATAGTATTTCCCCGGCATGAAACATTGCCGGGTTTTTCTTACTTTAAGGTAAGCATAAAAAAGATTTATATTTTATAATTGAAACAACAAAAGTTATTTGAAAACTTGATTATTTTATAAATTTTATATACATTAATATATAGAAAAAAGAGAAAGACAGTAAACCATACATGCAAAATAAAAGGAGAAAATTGTGAAAATAGTATTTTGTGGACCTCCACATTCTGGAAAGAGTGTACTTATTGCTAATTTAATAAAAAAATTACCTTCAGATGGATACACAATAGTAAGAGCATGTCCTGATGGAGAAGGAGTATGGTCTAATAATGCCAACCAAGCTGAGATAAGAATGGTAAGAAAAAAAGGAGAATTTACAAAAGAATTTATAGAAGATACCTGCCAAACAATAGATAAGCAAACGTCACCAATAGTAATTGTAGATGCAGGTGGAATAATTTCAAGTGAAAATTCAGAAATCTTTAAACACTGTGATAGCTTTTTAGTAATAAGCGGAGATAAAAAGGCAAAAGAAAATTGGATGCAATTTGGAAAGAGTATTGGACTAAATTGCGTTGGGAGTTTTGATTCAAGCCTTGGTGGAAAAGAAAAATTATATTCAGAAAGGCCATATATACAAGGAAATTTAGTTGGATTAGAGAGAGGAACAACATTACTTAAATCACCACTAATAAGCAAATTAGCCAAAGATTTGATAAAAAGAAGTAAATATATAGAAAAAACAAAAGCGAAAATACCAGAAGAATCAACGCATACCGTTATAGATGATATGGATATAGGATTTGAACTAAACTATGGTGTTCATCTTGATAATATAAATGGAATGAACTTGAAAAAAGTAAAATGGAGAGAAGATGCAGTACCTCAGATATACAATCTAATTTCACAAAAAATTGAAAAGGGAGAGCAAGTGCGAATACAAGGAGTTAGAGCTAATTTTGTTTTAACAACTTTGTGCAAAGCTTTAGCAAAACAAGGTGCAAAATCTATTGAAATTTATGATGCTAGAACTAAAAAATATGTCCCAATAAAAAATTTAAAAAAGAAGAAAGGCATACAACAGTCATCAGAATTAGAATATCATGTTTTAGAAAACGAAAAAAATGCTTTTTTAGATGTAGATATAACAAAAGATCAGTATTCAGTAGATGATATGAAAGATTATATTTTGCCAAAAATAAAAAGAGAAAAGAATCTTTATTTATCTGGAAGAATACCACATTGGCTATTAGCATCAATAGTTAATAGCTATGATACAAATAAAATATATACATTTCAGCCAGGAAAAGGATTTACGTGTATATCATCAGCAAATGAAAAAGAATTAGGAGAATTAGTAACAGGGCCGGAAGGAATAGACATAAGTAAATACTATAAAGATAAAAAAGAAAAAGGCAAAACAAATTTACCAGCAATAATAAAAAGACAAGGAATTTTATCAAGAATAAAAAGAATGATGACTGGTAAAGAAAATAATCAAAAATACATAGATGACACAATAATGTCAGAGGTAATTAAGCCAGGGAATGTATATAGATTTGAAAAAGATGAATTTTCATCAAGAATTAAAGCAGTTATTTCATCAAAAACAGTTGTGTCCGAAAGAGACAATAAAAGAAATAATAAAGAAAAGAAGAAAATAAAAGATGGAAACGAACACTAAATAGGAGGAAAAAATATGAATGCAGATTTAGAATTATATCGTGTTTTTTGTGAAGTAGTAAAACATAAAAATATATCCAAAACAGCTGAAAGTTTATACATTTCACAATCAGCAGTAACACAAGCAATTCAGAAATTAGAAACATTGCTAGGAGGAAAAGTATTTTACAGAAGTAAAAAAGGAGTAGAACTAACAGAGGAAGGTAGAAACTTATACGAATACATAAAAAACAGTATAGAAACAATGAGTAATGCAGAAAATATCTTTTCTCAATATACAAATCTTGAAAAAGGAAAAATAAGAATTGGAGGAGGAAACTCATTAATAAAATCATTAATCTTAACTCCAATGATAGAATTTACAAAAAAGTATCCAGGAATAGATATTACAATAAATAGTGGAATGACAGATACGTTAATTCAAAAATTAGCAAATGGTGAATTAGATTTACTTGTACTAAATTTGCCATATGATGTGAATAAATATTCAAATATTGAAATAACACCATTGAAAGAGTCAAAATACTGTTTCTTCTGCAGTAAAAAATACGCCAAAGAACATAATATAAAAGAGCTAAACGATTCAGAAGAGTACAAGTATATATTCCCAAAAACATATTCATCAAAAAGCAGAATATTAGGAGAATACCTAAAAGAAAATAACATAGAAATAAATTCAAACTACGAAGTATCAAGTTCATCAATTATGAAAAAAATGGTTATGAATGATATTGGAATTGGTTTTGCAAAATTAGAAGCGGTAGAAGATGTTTTAGATGAAATAAAAATTATAAAGAAAATAAGTCCAAAAGACGCTAAGGAAGGAATTGCGACACTTAGCAAAACAATGACAAACAGAGCAACTTTAGAATTGAAAAAAGAGATTGAAGAATATTATAAGCAAAAGTAATAAATAAAATAAAAAATATTAATTTTACGAATGATAAAATGAGATATACAATAAGTAAAAATAAAATATAGAAAGGATAATGAAGATGATTGAATCATACAAAAAGGTATTAGAAATGAAGTTAGCAGCAACAAATGATTTAAAAGAAGATATGAATCAAATAGATAAAATTCTATATGATGATAAAAATTTTATTATCAAAAAGCTTATTGCATATTTGAAACGAGAACTCCATGCCGACTATACTCAATATACAATCGAAGATTATGATGGAAATAGAGTAGAGTTGCTTGCAAAAAAAGATAGTAAATTATTTCAAAAAGAAATTGCAGATCACGAGTATCTTGAATGTAATGCAGAAGAATTGATCGATAGCAGGCTAGTAGATAATACAGATGAGATAATAATAGTTGAATTAGATTCAGAATCAGCATTAATTGACTTAAGCTATTTGTGTGAATCATTGGAATATAATTATTTATCCTATTCAACAGAACTAAAAGAGAAATTATCAATATTTATGGAGTATGTTATAAGTAAAAAAATAATATAAAGTTGTCATTAGAAATCCTAATGGCAACTATTAATAATATTAATTTTACTTATGCAAGCTACGGTGCTATACTATAAACATACCAAGTAAATAGAAGAATTCTCAAGTGAAGTGCCTCGTAATGAGACAGAAAGGACAAAGACAGTATGAAAATGGAAGACATCTTAAAAAACAAAGGGATTGAATTAAGAAATTGTTTTGGTGCTCGGAAAGTGATGCAGTTTCGCTCCTACGATGAAAAATCTATTGTTGGAGTGGAAATTTATCCAGACACTCTGGAAATTGGCATTCATCTGCTTAAGGGAAATTGCCCATATGTGACCAATCTCTTTACAGCTCTTTTAGCAGACAAAGATATAAGAAAATTAATATTAGAATATCAGGAGAAAGGAAGAGAAAAAACATATAAGATGTGGCACACATCGGGGATGTCTGGAAGGACTGATTATTTCATCACCATCGGTAATAGTGTAGGCGGATTTACAGTCCCAAATACGAAACATCTATTACATGTCTCTTGCGCTGAAAAACTCAATGAAGGTTTCGGCGACAGAGAAAGCAAAATGTATATAGGTGACTTCGTGGAATTGGTTGCCTATATGGGATGGAATATCCGGGGAATAAGTCCGAAAAAATTGAGAAAGCAAAGCGGCGTTAAATATATTCGTCCGCACTATGTTGAAGAAACATGGGGCGGGGAGTATAGAGAAGATGTAACAAATCTTCTGTAACACCGTGATCTAAACTCACATGGAGGTGCATGAAAATGCAAATAAAGTAAATGTATGTGAGTTTAGAAAAAAGAAGGCTACCATTGTAATGGTGGCCTTTTTTGACTAAAAATATTGAAAAAAAAGAAGCATATAGATATAATAAAAAAAAATAAAAAGGAGGAAAAAATGAACGAAAAAAAAGAAATTAAAATTAGTCTTTCAGCAATAATCATAATAATAGCAGTAATTTTAATATGCATTATGGGAGCTTTCCTATACAAATTGAATGACGAAAAAATAACTGAAGAAGAAAAAAATGAAGGACTAAATAATGAGATTGCAGCATTAAAAAATGAAACATCAAAAGAAAGTACAACTAATGAGACACCGTCAGAAGAAAAAACAGAAACTGAAGAAAAAACAATAACAAAAGATGAAGCATTAGAAAAAGCTACTGAAACATACACAAAAGCATATAATATGTTTCATTCAGAAGATGTAGTAATTCCAGGCGAATATAATGTTACAGGTGAAAGCAAATTAGGATATAAAATCAACATAAAAGAACTTGAAAATGTATTTTCTGAAAGAGCTATAAAAATAATCAAAGAAAAATTAATAGAAAACAATGGCGAGTATTATGATATCAAAACAGATGAAAATACAGCAACATTTTTTGAAACAACAGATGTAACTTCAATATTTAGTGCAGTAGATTCAGGAATTAGAAAGCTATCAATCATAGAATATACAGACAATTACATTATGGCAAATGGAAAATTTGAAGGAAATGAACATTCTGACGCAGAAGATGTAGGACATAACATTGGATTTATAAAAGAAAACGGAAAATGGGTAATAGACATATATGAATAAACATAGATGATTATATAAAAATTACAGAATAAAAATGCGAAGAAATTTTAGTCTTCGCATTTTTATTAATTATGCATTTTTATTCATTATATAAGGATGAACATGAACAACAGCCTTATCAACCTTATCAAGAGCTTCAACATCTTTTTCCAAATGGTTAGCAAGCTCGTGGCTATCATAAGTACTCATATTGCCATCAACAGCAATTGTAAAAACAACAAAATATTTATAACCAACAGGAGCAGAATAAATATTATAGCAATTTTTAATATCATCATGACTTTTTACAAGAGTCATAATTTCATTTGTAGTCTTTTCATCAAGAGAAACATCCATTAAAACATTATAACTTTCAATAAAGATTTCTAATCCTGTAATAAATATCCAAGCAGAAATACCAATACCAACAACACCATCAACCCAATATATACCAGCCAACCCAAACAAAATAGAAATAAGAGTAAATGTTGTAACTATACAGTCATTTCTGTGATCCTTGTAATTTGATTTCAAAAGAATGTTATCATATTTTTTAAACATTGACTTCGTATAAAGAAATAAACAAAATTTAGTTACTATAGTTATTATACACACAATAATTAAAAAATAAGAAAATTCAAAATATGAATGTTGTATAAGAGCTCCGAATAGAATCAATTAAAAGTTTTGCTGAAACCACAATCATAGAAATACTAATAAAAAGTGAAAAAATATATTCAGCTTTACCATGTCCAAAATTATGATCACTATCTTTAGGTTCACTTGAAATCTTGTTCCCAATGAAAGTCATTAAAGAGGCAACTATATCAGAAGCACTGTTTACACTATCAGCAATCATTGATTGACTATGAGTTAAAAGCCCAATAAATCCTTTTATGATAAGCAAAAATATATTTCCAAATATTCCAGCAAGTCCAGCCTTTTTAATATCATTATATTTATTTTCCATTTTTAAATCCTCACTTTAAAATATTAACCTATATCATAACATATAACCCAAAATTTTCAATATACCATAAATGAAGAGTAAAAATGTGCAAACCCTCTAATTCATTGACTTTTTAGCAATTTCGATATAAAATATTTGTATTAAAATTTAAGGAGGCGATTTTATGATGTTACAGACTACATCTCAAAAGCTAGTAAATGAAATGGTCCGGATAAACAAGGAACAGTCACGAACTAGCTGCAATGTTGCAACATTAATTGACGCACTATTTAACATCAGAGACGAAGAAAATGATTTTGCAAATCTATTTTATATTTATTTTGAAAAACAGTTAAAAATCAAAACAGATGTAATAGATTCTGCAATTTCTCAGCTCGATGGTAAATCAGAAAATGTAACTAGTTCAAAAATCACATTTGAGATTGATGAAGAAGGAGGAACCATAGAAATCGAAAGTGACGAAGAATTGAAAAAAGTCATTTGTTCTGTCGATAAACTTATTACAGAAAATGATAAAAAATACGTCATTCCAGATTATTTCATGGTAGCACTTTTTGAATCTGAATCTCAGACAATGCGACGCTTCTTGAAGAAAATAAATGCCAACTATATGGAGGCAAAAACGTTCTTCGAGAGAGAAAAAATCTTTGGTTACGAAATTGTACCTTTTGAACT
Organism: uncultured Clostridia bacterium; assembly: GCA_934130285.1. Classification (GTDB taxonomy): domain Bacteria; phylum Bacillota; class Clostridia; order TANB77; family CAG-508; genus UMGS1994. Next base: position 36,752 of record CAKOXT010000003.1, read on the forward strand.
TAGCCGTTTTGTTAAGTACAAAAACCCTGACTACAAGAACATAGAATCAGATATTGTAGGAAGGAAAAAAGAAATCAAAGAGATTTATCGAATCATGTTAAAATCCAGCAAACGGAACGTTATCATCTACGGCAAAGCCGGAGTGGGAAAAACCGCTGTTGGAGAAAAATTTACTTATGAAATAGCAAATGGATTGTGCCCAGTACGATTTGCTAAATTCAAAGTATTTGAGATGAGTGTGAGACATTTCATACTCAATTGCGAAGACTCAAGACAAGCAAACGAAAAGATGAACTCACTTTTGGACTTTCTCAGCAAGCAGAAAGATGATATTATTCTGCTTATTGATGAAATTCAGACAATACTCGGAAAAGGAGGATTTTTCGACCCGAAAAAACTGGACTTGTCAACAACCTTAAAACCTATCCTGGCTAGAAGTGATGTGAGAATCATTGGAATCACAACATCTACTGACTACTACAGTAGTTTTTTAACTGATGCAACACTTTCCAGAAGATTTGAGGGAGTAGAAGTCGAAGAACCTAAACACAAGGAAATCTTCGATATGATTATTCCAAGAGTCAGAAAGATGGAAAAGAAAAAAGGTGTATCAATTTCTGATGAAGCAATTCAGCAGTGCATTTGGTACGCAGCATGTTTTGAATACAACAAATCGAATCCAGATAAGAGCATTGACGTAGTTGACAGAGCAATGGCCAATGCAGAACTTGAAGACAGAAACTATGTAACCAAAGATGACATAGTCAACGTTTTCAGAATCTCATTTAAAAGATGGGACAACATGGCTGAAACAGTTAAGCTTTCAACAGCTTATCATGAGGCTGGACACTACGTTATTGGAAGAATTGTCAACAGCGGAGTATATGAAATCCTTGCGGTATCAATATATCCAACAGACGATTACAATGGTATAAACGTCTTTGAATATAATGATGAAGTTACACCAGTCACCAACAAAAGTTTCTACTTAAACAGTATGGCACTTGATTTGGGAGGCAGAGCCGCTGAGGAACTTGTATTCAATGATATTAATAGTGGAGCATCGGAAGACCTGTGTAATACCACCGAAACAGCTAAAACCATGATTATGGAATATGGCCTCGGCGGAAAAGTAAGTAAAAACAGATACTATTTTGATTTCGATATGGGAGTAGGAAGTGGAGAAGATGCAGATGAAATTAGTGATGAAGTAGACAAGGTTATCGAAGAAGCATACAAACTGTCAAAAAAATATTTGACTGAAAACAGAGATTACCTTGATGCAATCGCAAAAGCATTAGTATCTAATCAGATTCTCATGAGAGAAGAGTTGGATCAGATATGGGCCAAAGTTACCGAAGCAAGAAAAAGAAAGGAAGCTAGAAGCCATGGTCACTCTTACCAGAAGAAATTAAAGAACACTGAAAAAAGAAGTATCGTCAGATCAGATATTAGAACACACATTAAAAAAGGAAAGAGGGTTGCAAAGCGCATAAGAAAAGAAATGGCAAAAATGTTTAAATGACGTTTCTGCATATATCGCCCAAAAAAGTAATTAAATAATCAAAAAGGGACTCGACTAATTTAGTCGGGTCCTTTTCAAATATATAACTCTCTGATAAATGCGAAACATTTTCAATATGTAATTATAATTTTGTTTCACATTTTTTTTATTTCTATAAATTAGAAAAAAAATATACAAATATTGCAAAAAAAATTGTAAAAATATTGAAAAAAATATAAAAATATATATAATAAATTTAGCAATTGATGATAACTAAAATTAGTGAAAATATTGCAATAAAAACTAGACTAAAATAGTTGTGCTTTGCAAAAAAGGAGGAGAAAATTATGAAAGATGAAAAGAAAAGTGATATCATTCCTCAAGATTCGACAGAAGAAAATATAATGGAAAAGGAGAAAAAAACTAAAGTAAATAAGAAATTTAATATAGGAAAAATTATATTAATTATTTTACTTATAATACTTATTTATATTGTATTATCAACAGGCAGGAAGATGATTATATTAAATAATTTAAGTAAAAACGTTTTGACATATATAAATAGCTCTAATGCATATGTAAAAATATCTGGTGACTTAACTAATGGCTATGAGTATATAGAAATGTACAAAAAAGAAGATACAATAAAAAATTTTTCAAAAATGAATGATAAAGATGTATTTATAACTACAATAGAAACACCTAATGAATTTAAATACTATATTGATAATCCTGAATATAAAAAATTAAGAGTCGTAAATGATGGAATTCATCAAAAAGAAATAATAGAAAATCCAATTTTTTATTATGGTACATTTTGGGATAAGTTCGTAATAGCAATGTTTACTAAAATTGATACTGATAAGGTAAATGGAACGGACTGTTATGTTTTAAGTTCTTCTGATACATCAGCATTTTCAGACTGTTATGGCACTTACGAGGGAAAATCATATGTTGAAAAAGACACTGGATTACTTATAAAGAAAACTACTTTAAGAGATGAAAAAGAATGTGTAACTAATTATGAATATAAATTTAATGAAAATACAGATAAAGATATGGAAGAACCAGATAGTTCACAATATGAAATTGAAGAATAAGTGAAATTATAAAAATATAATTGTCAAAATAAAAACGCTCTCTATCATAGATAGAGAGTGTTTCGTAATGTGAGGATATTTTGCCAAAAAGTTATTTAAATAAAATTTGATTAATATATGAACACTTAAAATAACCAAATACCAGTCCAACCATCTAAATCATCGCCAGTAACAAAAATTCTAATTGTATAAGTACCTGCTGGATAAGACGGATCATATAAACAATGAATATTGTTTATACTAGTATTTCCATGTAAAATACAAGTATTTAACAATTTGTCTTGATAATATACATATACAGTAATAATACTTGATGAACTGTAATTTTGTGTTTGGACAGAAAATTCTTTTATTGACTTATTAGAATAGCCACTAAAAGATTTAGTATTAATAGTTGCTGATGTAGTACCACTTGTTGTGTGAATATTTTTATATGGAATACTTGCTGCTAGGGCAGTATTCGAAAAAAATCCACAAGTAAACATACAGATTAATAGGATTGCAAAAATTCTTGATATTTTTTTCTTCATTATAAATCCTCCACATAAATTGCAATCCTCACATTACTGTTGCTAAAATAGAATTATGATAAAATTAACGTATACTATTTTAGCAATTTTGCCACTTTTTGTAAATTGACGTATACACAATATAACATTTTACAATATATGTCAATACATAATATGGAAAAAATGAAGCAATACAAATATTTACAGAATTAAAAGAATATACAATATACAAAACATAAATGATTACTAATACAATTCACTCAAATAATTAGTTAACAATGAAGTGAATCTAGTGAATTTTTGCTGTTCTTCAAAATAAAAAAAGAAAAATTTAAAGAAAAATTGCAAAAAAATAAGAGAGTTTTAAACTCTCTAAAATTGGTCGAGGTGACAGGGATCGAACCTGCGACCTCATGGTCCCAAACCACGCGCGCTACCAACTGCGCTACACCTCGATAAGTACTAAATCAAACTGCTTTTATATAATAGCACAACTTATTTACAATTTCAAGCATTTTTTAAAAATATTTAAAAAAATAATAAAATTAGTTAAAAAATATATATAATTTCAGAAACTAATGTTATATATAAACATAGAGGGATTTTATGAAAAAAATATATGAAGATTTTAATATAGAAGATAGAGAAAATAAAATTATGTTATCAGCACCACATTGCTGGCAAAAATACAAAAACGGAAGAAAGTATAAAAGAGAAACCAAAACAGGTATATTGGTGAAAGAAGTTTCAAAGCAATTAAATTTACCATGTATATATAAAACTAAATTCTACAAAAATGATCCAAATAGTGATGAAAAATCCACATATAGAGCAGAACTTGTGGATTTTATAAATAAAAATCAAATAAAATTGCTATTTGACATACATAGTATGAATGCAAATAGGGAAGAAGATATTTGTATTGGCATAAACAAAGGTGAGAATATTTTTAATAGAATGGATCTTTGTGAAGTGATAAAAAATACATTTAACGAATTTAAGATAGATAAAGTTAGTGTAGATATGCCATTTAAAGCTTCAAAGTCAACTGTAATTTCATATGATATTTCTCACAAATGTAAAATACCATGTTTTCAAATAGAAATAAATAATAGATTTTTGTTTGCGACATATGATACATACAATTACCAATTAATAAAAAAAGTGTTGATTGAAATAATATCAGAAATAGAAAAAAGAATATAAAAAAATCGCCCCCACACTTGGTGGGGACTTCCACAGATTTGATTGCCTTATTTATAGGCTTTCCCGCGATTGGTTGGTTAACAGGTTAGAGAATAATCTTATACTTGTAAGGCTTAACCGTGAGGCCAAAATCCTTGCAAGCTTTTACCTGCTTGGCGTTCAAAGTCTTGTATACAACAGCCTTTCTTTTCTTGCGGTTGTCATAGTACAACGACTTAATAATGCCAGCGGTAGTCTTTCCAGGAACGAATCCCGGAGCAAAACTTACCCGAACCTCATAGAGATACGGGGCCACCAAAAAGAAGTGGGCCAAGTAGTCAACTTCTTCCGGGTGCAACTTTTGAACCTTGTCTTTTTTGCCTCTCCGCTTTTCCTCAAACAGCTGGTGCTTGAGAGCAGAAAGGGAATGATTCTTATTCTTCATAGAATACCTCCTTGGGTCGAACCAAACTGTGGCGTTTCAGGACAAGCCTAAAAAAATTATAACACAAAATTATGTTAACAGCAACTTATTTTTGAAAATCATCATCTTTTAATATAATTTTTTTCAAACTATTTTTTTTATAATGTTCATATGGAAACATTGGATTTGTTTTTCTTTTTTTATCAAAATATTCTATAAGAAAATCAATAACTTCCATAACATCTAAATTATATGTTTTACAGAAGTTGATAGTATAATTTTTAACTAATGCATTTCTTTCAGAAGCACTATTGCAATCATGAAAAGTTGAGATTGCAGTACATAAGTCATTTTCAATTAAAATTTTAAGATCTTTTTCCATATATAGCTCCATCTAATAAATTAATATTAGTGTACAATGTTTTGGGTTAATTGTAAAGAAAATATATTTATAAAATATAAACAAAAAAAGCTGTAAATTTAATTTACAGCTTTTATGGTGAGCCAGGAGGGGTTCGAACCCCCGACCCCGCGCTTAGAAGGCGCGTGCTCTATCCAACTGAGCTACTGACCCATAACGCTTATTTAGAATACCATCTTTTAATAATTTTGTCAAGACGTTTTGAAGAAATTTATATAAAAAAAGAGAAGATAGCTCTTCTCCCAAAAACAATTATTGTTTTTTCAAGTAAATTGCGAAGTTTATTTCCGTCGAGAATCGGTCAGATTCGTTGGAAATGGTGAAAGGGTAAATCGAAGCGAGTTGGTTCAAAATTTCAACCAGTCTTGCATAGTTATCTGCAGTAATAGTAAAAGAACTAACCCTGTAACAAGTCGCTGAATGGTGTGTGTAAATAAACAACCTCTTCATTGAATAAGTCAGGTTAAAAATTTTTCCATTACGCAAAACTCGATTTCCCGTACATCTTTCAACAAGTTCGTCATACAGATAGTCGACAATTTCGCTTAGGACAACATGCTCTCGACATTCTGGAATGTTTTTGGAAAACGGTCCATCTTGCCGGAGTTTAGCCAACAGATACGAGTAGTCAGCACGTGATTTTTCAATCATAAAAAGTCCTCCAAAGCATATGATAACTAATTATAGCACGTTTACATAAAAAAGCAATACATCTAACCAATTTTGCTTATTAAATAAATTTTCTTGGTACTCTAGGTGAAATTCTACTTAAAATTTCATAGCTGATAGTACCAGCATTATTAGCTACGTCTTCAAGTGTAATCAGTTTATTATCCCAGATAAATACATCATCACCAATGTTTGCTTCGATATTAGAAACATCAATCATGAAACTATCCATGCATATTTTACCAACAATAGGTGCAAGCTTTCCATTAACAATAACAGAACCATTGTTAGACAAAGAACGATCAAGTCCATCGGCGTATCCTATTGGAACAGTGGCAATGCGTGAATCCTCAACTAATGTGTAACTTCCAGAATAGCCAATTTTTGAACCTTTAGATAAGTTTTTCAAAAAAGTAATTTTTGATTTCAATCTTGCAACAGGTAGTAAAGGTAATTTATCGTATGCACCTGGAAATACAGCGTATCCATGAAGCAACAATCCTGGTCTTATAGTATTACAAGGAAGATCAGTACAATTTAAAATTCCAGAAGAAGCACATAAATGTATGTATTTAAAATCAAAATAATTTTCTAAAAATAGTTTAGCGTTATTAAAGTTAGTAATTTGAAAATCTGTATATTCTTTGTTTTCATCAGCAGAAGAAAGGTGAGAATACATTCCGTCTACAGATATATTTTTTAAATTAGTTATATCAGATACAATATTTTTTAAATCATCTAAAAAGAAACCAGTACGATTCATACCTGTTTCTATTTCTAAATGAACAGAAACTTTTTTGTTTTTTTTGTGTGCAGCTGAGTCTAATCGTTTAAGAAATTCAAAGTTAGCCACACCAACAGAAAGGTTATAATCTAAAATTGTATCAATTTCAAAATATGAAGGCTGATTCAAAATAAAAATTTCGTTATTATAACCATGTTCTCTTAATTCTTTTCCTTCATCAGAAATAGCAACGGCCACAATAGAAAAAGAATTCATAAGTTCAGCATTATAATTTAAATAAGTGCCATAAGCATTCGCTTTGACAACAGGCATTACACAAATTGAATCACCAACATAAGATTGAATTTGCTTAACATTATATAAAAAATTTTTTAAAGAAATTTCCAAAACAGTAGGTCTCATAAAATCCTCCTTAATTAATATTTAAAAATTTTATAGCAAACAGTAAAAAGAATCAATAAAAGGAGCTCAATTTATAAAAAATGAGCTCCCAAAAAATAATAAAATTATAAAACTTCTCTTATATTTTTCATATTTTCTGATAATATTTCACAACTATCATCTAATCTCTTTTGATCATTTTCATTTAATTCAAGTTCAAGTAATTCTCTAGCACCATTGCTATTGATAATTGCTGGAACACCAATATAAATATCTTTGTGTCCATATTCACCGTTTAAGTAAGCAGATACTGTAAGAATTTCGTTAGTATCATTTAAAATAGTTTTAACTATTTTTGTTAAACCTAAACCAATTCCATAGTAAGTAGCTTTTTTCTTTTCGATAATTTCATATGCAGCATCACGTACTTCAACATAAATTTTATCTAAATCAGTTAAGTCTTTTTTAGCATCTTTTAAAATATCTTGTACTTTTTTACATCCAACATAAGCATGATCCCATGGAACAAAAGAAGAATCTCCATGTTCACCCATTATATAAGCATGAACGTTTTTGTTAGAAACATTTAAATATTCACCAACTAAAAATCTTAGTCTTGCTGTATCAAGAGCTGTTCCTGAACCAATAACTTTTCTAGTAGGAAATTTTGAAACTTCTTGAACAACTTTAGTCATTAAATCAACTGGGTTTGAAGCTACAAGGAAAATACCATTGAATCCACTTGCAACAACTTGTTCTGTTATATCTTTCATAATTTTTGCATTAGCAGTAGATAACTCTAATCTTGTTTGACCTGGTTTTTGGCTTAAACCAGCAGTTATAACAACTATATCTGCATCTTTACATTCAGAATAATCACCAGATTTTATTTTCATATGGCTTGGAGAACAAGGTAATCCATGACATAAATCCATTGCTTCACCTTCAGCTTTGTCCTTTAAAACGTCAATTAATACTAGTTCATTAACACCGCTAGCATTACCTTGATTTAATAAAGAATAAGCCATACTCATTCCAACAAATCCTGTTCCAACTAATATTACTTTTCTTTTTCCTATCATAAATAATCACCTTTCTTCTTAAAAAATATTTTCCAAACAAATATTATAAGTGCTAGGTGTGAAAAAATCAAGAAAAATCACAAAAAATACGCATAAAAAACAGAAAAAAGAGTAAAATACAATAAGTCTCAGAAAAGTCACTAAAGAGTATATAAAGAAGTAGGACAATATAATAAAATAAAAATGAGGTGAGGAAAATGCCAGATTTTGTAATAAAAGCAAGAGAAAAGAAAGAATATGAACAGTTTACATGTAGAATAGAAACAGAATTATTAGATCAAGTTAGAAAATTAGTATTAGAAAATAATTTACCATCTGTAAATGAATTTATTAATGATTGTATACGTTTTTCTGTTGGAAATTTAAAAATAATGAAAGAGACAGAGGAATGAATACAAAAAATGGAGTTCTTTGGATCACGGATTATTTTAAAAGAAGGTCACTTAAATTAAAAAGATTTAAGTGATTTTTTATTTGCCAAAAAATAATAGAAAGTATTAATTAAACAAAAAGCGATAAATATCTTGAAAAAAAAGGTTGTAATTGGTATAAATATGTATATAAAAAGGGAGAAATCAAATGAAAAAATATTCTTTAGAAAAATTTAAAGAAAGAAAGAAAAATAAGAAAATGGTGAAACTTACTGTTGTCACTACAATAGCAATAATTGTTTTAATAATTGTTGCTTTATATATGGCAAACAGAAATTTCAGCTCATTTGTAGATACATATATTTTAAGAAAAGAAATTTCAGAAGACAGAGCAAACAGTATAACAATAGATACTGAAAATTTGTCGCTTATATACACATATGATAAGAAACTAGTTGTGTATTCAGATGGAAGTGTTAATTTTTATAATTCAGATGCAAAACAAACAGGAAGTATTGAAATAACTCTTTCAAAACCAATTGCAGATTCAGGCGACAAATACTTAGCTTTAGGTGATTATGAATCACAAAAAATATGTTTAATTAAATCAGATAGTTTGGTATGGCAAAAAGATATAGAAGGTAAAATTTCAAAAATAGCAGTAAATAAAGAAGGATATGTAGCCGTATCAGTAACAGGTACCACATATGAATCAATAGTTATGTTGTTTAATCCAAAAGGAGATTTGCTATTCAGTAAATATATTTCAAACTACGTAGTTGCTGTTGATATTTCAGACGATAGTAAAAATGTTGCAATAGCTGAAATAGATAATTCTACAATATTAACTAAAACAAAAATAGAAGTTGTATCAATAGAACAAGCATCAACTAAAGCAGAAAATGCAACAATAAATTCATATGAAACAGAAAACAATGAATTATTAGTAGGAATGAAATATCAAAAGAAAAACAAATTACTATGTTGTTTTGACAGTTATGTTCTTAAAATGGATGATAGCACAAGTGAGAAAATTTATGAGATATCTGATTTAACAGCATATATTGACACAAATTTAACAAGTGGATTTGCAAGAATAGACAAGGAAGCTTCAAGTGTATTTAAATCTGATTATAGATTAAAAATAAAAAAAGATAATAATTCAGAAAAAGTTTATATAATAGAGGGAAGCTTAAAATCATTAAAAGCACAAAATAATATGATGGCATTAAATCTTGGAAAAGAAGTACAATTTATAAATAGCAATGGATGGCTAGTAAAGAAATTTGTTAGTTCACAAGAAGTAAAAGATGTATTAGTATCAAAACATTTAGGAATAATTGTATACAAAGATAAAATTGCTATAGTAAACTTATAAATCAAGGAGAAGATATGGGAATATTAATTGATTGTTTGATAATTTTAGTAATTGCATGTTGCATAATATTAGGATATAGAAAAGGCCTAATGAAGGTCGCAATTAGCTTTATAGCTATAATTCTATCAATAGTGTTAGCTTTAATATTTTATAGACCATTATCAAGCTTTATACAAAATCACACAGAGATAGATGACAAAATAAATAACAGTATATACGAAAAAATAAAAGATGTAGATTTTGCTAATTTAAAAGAAGATGAAAAAGAAAAAAATGAGATTTTAAAATTTTCTGAAAAATATATTGATGAAGCACTAAAAAATGCTCAAGACAATACAGCACAATATGTTGCAGATAGCCTTACAATCACTATCATAGACGGAATAGCATTTATTATTTTATTAATTGTTTCAAGAATTATATTAATTGCTTTAAATTTATTAGCAGATATAATAGGAAATTTCCCTATTATAAAACAATTTAATAAATCTGGTGGAATAATATATGGCATAATAGAAGGAATATTTATTGTAAACATTGCTTTTGCAATATTATACGTAGCAAATCCTATTTGCTTTGATGGAAAAATAGAAGAAAACATAAATAAATCAAATATTGGAAGTATAGTGTACGAAGAAAATATTTTCATCAATACTATAACCAAATAATTGAAAAAACTAAATATATCTGGTATAATACCAAGCATATTAGTAGTAGGAGAAAAAAAGTGAGTAGAAGAGAAAGAAGAGAACAAGAAGAAAGAGAAGAAAAAGAGAGAAAAAAGAGGGAAAAGGCAGAAAAGAAAAGAAAGAAAAAAGGGCCTAAGCCAGAAGAAAAAACTACTAAAAAAAATAATAAAAAGAAAAGTAAAAAGAAACCGAATATCTTCTGGAGAATAGTAAAAACAATACTGAAAGTTGTGCTAATAATAATATTAATATTAGTCTTATTATTAGGATGTTTTGTAGGTTGGTTAGGATTTAAATATGACTGGGATTTAAATAAAATGTTAAAAGGTGGAGCAAAGGAAGTTGCACTTATGGTAACAGGACAGACAGAAGAAGACGTTGCTAACCTAGATCCGATATATTGCTTAGTATTGGGAATTAGTACAGATGAAGGAAATCTTTTAACAGATACAATTATACTTTGTGCATATTACCCAAGAACACAAGAAGCATCAATGCTTTCAATTCCAAGAGATACATTCGTTGGAAAAAGCGAATCTACAGCCGGTGGATATGATAAGATAAATGCATTGTACCAAATAGGTGGTGGCGGAGATGCTGGTGCTAAAAAGGTGCTAGCAGCAGTTGAAAAGTTAACCGGATTAGAAATAAATAATTACTTAGCAGTACAAAACGCTGGATTAATAAAAATAGTTGATGCAATAGGTGGAGTTGAGTTTAACGTTCCAATAAACATGAATTATGATGATCCAGGACAGGACTTACGTATTCACTTATCTAAAGGAATGCAACACATTGATGGAGCAAAAGCTGAACAATTATTAAGATTTAGACATAATAATGATGGAACAAGTTATCCAGAAGAATATGGTGATAACGATATAGGAAGAATGAGAACACAAAGAGAGTTCATCTCAGAAACAATAAAGCAAACATTACAATTTAAGAATGTAACAAAAATAAATCAATTAATAGAAATCGCATTTGATAATATCGAAACAAATATGGATATGAATTACGTAATGAAATATTCACCAGCTGCACTTGAATTTGATGTATCAGCAATACAAACAGCATATTTACCAGGAACACCAGCTCAGTTTGGACCACAAAAACTATGGTTCTACAGAGCTAATAAAACAGCAATAAAAGATACAATTCAAGAAATGTTTACATTTAAACAAGCTGAATCAGATGCAAGTTCAGGTTCAACAGCAGCTTTAAAACCAGAATACATAAAAGTTCAATTACTAGATGGAACAGGAAATGAAACAGTTTTTGAAAACACTAAGAAAAGACTAAAAAATAAAGGATATACTATAAAAGAAACTGGTTCAACAACAATTAGCAAAACAACAAAAGTAATAAATAGAACAGAGAAAAAAGAAGAAGTGGTAGACGAATTAATTGATACTTTAGGATATGGAACAACAAGCGCAGGAAAAAATAGTTCTGAATATGATATAACAGTAATAGTTGGACAAGATATGAATCAACTAGTATTAGAATAAAAAAATAGGGGGCATATAAAACATATGCCTCCATTTTTTATTTTATAATATATTTAGTTCTGTTTCTAGCGTATCTCTTTTTTAAATTATATGTTCGTATACCAAAAACAATTAAAACTAAAATAATGAAGAATATTAAAAAATATAACCAGAAAAGATTAGGTCTATATTCTTCTACATCATTTCCAGCAATTAAATCTGTTGTGTAGCACAAACCTTCAACTGTATATGAAATTGTTCCAACAAGATCTCCTTTGGAAATAGGAGCTTTTAAATCTTCATTTAATTTTATTTCAGGTTCAATATTTGTAGTCTTATTATCTATACTAACAAGAGCTGTAACATCGCTAGAAATCAATAGATCAAGATTCTTAGAATCTTTTTTCGCATTTTCAATTTCTATTGTTTTTATAGTATTGTTAGTAGATTTTAATTTTCTAAAAGAAAAATTATCAAATGCATAATTAAATAATGTAATTGTATCTACATATCTATGGCTAATAGAACCAGAATTTCCATAAGTTATAGATGATCCTAAAACAACAGAAATATATTGAATTCCATTTTTAGTAGCAGAAGATACTAAACAATTTTTAGCTGCACTAGTGTAACCAGTCTTTATTCCAGTAGCATATTCGTAATAATAATTATCTGGTCTATTACGATTATCATAAATTATTAAATTATTAGTATTTGTATATGTCCTTGATTCTGAAGGATATGCTGAAGTTGCTGGCAATGTGAAAGAAGTTGTTTTAACAATATCTCTGAAAGTTTCATTTTGCATTGAATAATTAGCAATTAATGCTAAATCATGTGCAGTAGTATAATGATTTTCGTTATGAATACCATTAGGATTTACAAAATGAGAATTTTCACAACCAATTTCTTTTGCTTTTTCATTCATTAAATCAGCAAATGCTTCTTGAGAACCAGAAATATGTTCTGCTAATATAACAGCACTCTCATTTGCAGACTGTAACATAAGTGCATAAAGTAAATCTTTAACTGAAAGCGTCTCACCAATTTGAATATTTGCAGTTGAATAACCACTTGGAATTGAGTTAATTGCAAACTCACTTGCAGTAGCTGTTTCATTTAAATTACAATGTTCAATAGCAAGAATGGCAGTTAAGATTTTAGTCGTACTTGCAGGATATTTTTTCTCATAACCATTTTTTTCATAAATAACTTTACCAGTGGATGACTCCATAATTAAAACAGCTTCAGATGATAAGTTTTCCTCAAGCTCAGAAGTCTTATCAGCTAAAGAAGCTGCAAACGAATAAGAAATCATATTTGATAAAGTAATTACAAAAATAAGAAAAGAAAAGAGTTTCTTCAATTTGTTCATATATTTTTTCTCCTCATATTTAATTTACAATAATATACCCTATTTTTCGACAAAAAACAATATAATTTTTAGAAAGGAAAGAAATGTTTAAAAAAGAAAATAACAAAAAAATAATTGTATATATTTTAATAGAAATTGTAGTACTAATAGCTAGTATAAAATTAATAGATATTTACTACCAAAATAATAATAATAATGAAGAAATAACAATTCAAAATGTTTTAACAACAGAAGATGAATCAGAAAAAATAGAAAATGAAACAATAAAAGTGTATGTGACTGGAGAGGTTAAAAATCAAGGCGTGATTGAATTAGAACAAGGAAGCAGAATTGTAGATGCAATAGAAAAAGCAGGAGGACAAACAGAAGAAGCAAATTTAAAAAATGTTAATTTAGCCTATGAATTAGAAGATGGACAAAAGATATATATTCCAAATAAATCTGAAGAAAACACAAATGAAATAACAGATGATGGAGTAACAGGAATTGATAGTAAGGAAAATGATACAATAAATATAAATAAAGCCGATGAAAAGGAATTACAAGAACTGAACGGAATAGGAGAAAGTTTAGCATCAAGCATAATAAAATACAGAGAAGACAATGGAAAATTTAAAAATATAGAAGATTTAAAAAATGTTCCTGGAATAGGCGAGAGTAAATTTTCTAATATAAAAGAAAAAATAAAAGTAAAATAAATTAAGAATAATAAACAAATCAAACAACAAAATAATTGAAAAGTAAAACGAAATAACTAACTCTCAGTAAAATTTTGAAATCATTTAGTAAAATTTTAAAATCATTAAATACAATAAAAAAGACTGAAATCATACGATTTCAGTCTTAAAATTTTTGGTTGCGGGGAAATGACCAAATGGCTTAATATCAATTAATTTTAATGGTTTGTTTAACTAGTTGTTTGAAATGAGCATAAATTAATAGAAATTAATGAGAGTTAAATTAATATAAAATAGAAAAATTGACAATGATATACATTTTGTAATTGATATGTATATCATTGTCAAAACATTAAATTAGAGATTCTATTATTAATTTACTTGCTAATTTAAAACCTTTTATAAATGCTTGTTGCATTACAAAAGATTCCATTTCACTTTCACAAGTTATATATTCATCAAACAATTTATAATCTGTTTGAGATAAACAATTTTCAAGTAATTTTTCTTTTTCATTTCTTCGTTGTTCAATTTCTTTGTAAGAGTTTAATTTAACTAAATCTTTATTAAAATCTTCTTCTAAACAATAGTATAGTTTTCTTATAATTTCAGTATCTTCCATAATATCACTCCTTTGTACTTTTATATATTGTACATAAATAAATTAGTTGAAATCAATGAAAATACTGATGTTTAGCACTACTAACAAAACAGATACGAATAAAACTTTGAAAAATAAATAGTTTCAAAAGATAAAATTTGGTTAAAAGCCAAATTATGGGTAATTTTTATTTTTTAGTAGATTTATCCGTGTTTTAATGCTATTATATTAATGTATAAGCACGTATTATAAGGAGGTTCTTTATGAATGAGCAAGAAATAATTGAAAATATAAAATATATGCAACAATATCAAACAGAAACTGATAAACTTGAAGCAAAAACTGCTGAAAAAGATTTTCCTAAAAAATGTTATGATACTATATCTGCTTTTGCAAATAAATATGGTGGAGTTATAATATTTGGAATTAATGAGAATAATAATTTTATAGAGCAAGATGTATATAATGTAAATGATTTGCAAAAACAAATTACTGCATTATGTACTAATTCAATGCAACCAAAAGTAAGACCTGAATTTTTACCAGTTACATATAATAATAAAAAGTTATTAGCTGCAAAGATAAAAGAAGTCCCCCAAAATCAAAAACCATGTTATTACAAAAGTGCTGGAATTAATAAAGGTTCATATATAAGAATTGGAGATTCAGATGAGCCTATGACAGATTACGAGATATATGCTTTACAAAGCTATAAAGACGGAATTCAAGAAGATTTAAGACCTATAAAAAGGGCAACGATTGATGATTTAGACAAAGAAAAAATAGATTTGTATTTAGAAAATATAAAGAAAGAAAAAACTAATTTCTCAAAATTTAGTGATGAAAAAATTTTAAAATTAAGTGGTATTATAGAAAATAGCACAGGAATTATATATCCTACTCTTTCAGGAATGATGATGTTTGGAGAATATCCTCAAGCATATTTGCCACAATTATTTGTTGCTTGTGTAGTAGTTCCAGGAACTAAGTTAGGTGATGTTGGAGAATTAGGACAAAGATTCGACGACAACAAAAGAATCGAAGGAACTTTAGACGAAATGCTTGAACAGACATTAAACTTTATCAGAAGAAATATAGCAACAAAAGTAGTAATTGATAATAATGGAAAAAGAGAAAACATTCCTGAATATCCAATGAAAGCTTTAAGAGAAGCTGTTGCTAATGCTCTTATTCATAGGGATTATAGCATTAGTAGAGAAAGTGCATATATTTATGTTCAAATATATGATGATAGAATAGAAATTATAAATCCTGGAGATTTATATGGTAATAATAGATTAGAAAATTTGGGTACAGATATGATGTTAGAAGCAAGAAATAAGAACTTAGTTCGTTTGCTTGAAGAAAAAGGAAATATCATTGAAAATAGACATACAGGAATTGCTACTATGAGAGAAGAAATGAGAAAAATGGGATTACCAGAACCAGAATTTCAATCTTTAAGAGGAGATTTTAAGGTAGTATTTAGAAAAGAAGCTATTAAAAATGGACAGAAATGGGATGAAGTGGACAGAAGTGAACAGATAAATGTGGACAGAAAAATATATAAAACAAAAGAAGAAATCTTAATGTTAATAGTAAAAAATCCATATATTACACAAAAAGAACTTGGAGAGCAATTAAATTTAGGTAGAACAACTATAACTAATAATATCAAAAAATTAAAAGATGAAAAACTAATAAGAAGGGTCGGTTCTGATAGAAAAGGTTATTGGGAAATAATTAAATAAACAAATGATAAAAGTATCAAATATAATTTGGTACTTTTATCATTTTCCGTGGAAGAGTTTGAGAAACCGAGTAAGGTTTCTCATTGTTTTATCCCCCATTTGCTAATTATTTGGGAATAAAACTTATTATAAAAATAGAGTTTAAAACGATTATTTTTATAACACGATTAATTAATGAAAGTGAATCAGAATGAATGCACGATATTTATTAAATTTTTTGAAAAAATAATTATAATAAATATGAGTTAATAATCGTGAACAAGGGTTGTTAGGGATAATCCCTGACCACACGAAACTCTGCGAGTTTCTAGTGTGTTAGAAACTGAAATTAGTTTATCTTAAGTAATGTCAAAGTAGAAATTTTAAATAGAGTAAGCTACGAAGAATAGCTTATTCAAAAGGAGGAAAAAATGAGTTATGCAATAATAAGAAATGCAAATTACAAAAGAGATAATTTAGCAGGATTATATAAACATAATGAAAGAAAGAATACTAACTATTCAAACAAAGACATAAATCGACAAAATTCAATAAAAAATTATTCTTTAAAAAATCCAACTACTACATATTTAAAAGAACTAAACAATTTAATAAAACAAAATAATCTACAAGGTAGAATAATAAAAACAACAAATATATTATGCGAATTTATAATAACATCAGATAAAGAATTTTTTGATACTATCGGGGAAGAAGAAACAAAAAGATATTTTGAAACTGCTTATTCCATTTGTAGCTAGTTATCAGAATTTAGGAGAAAATTTTATAATATCAGCTAAAGTTCATTTAGATGAATCCACTCCCCACATGCACATAGTTTTTGTTCCCGTTGTCCACAAATCAGACAAGAAAAGTGGAAAACAAATAAAAAAAATAGCTTGTAGTGAATACTGGAAAGGTAAAGAAAGTTATAGAAAATTACAAGATTCTTTTTATAAATACATAACTGATAAAGGTTTTAATTTAGAACGTGGAAATAAAAATGGAGTTGAACATTTATCTACTGAAAAATTTAAACAAATAACAGAATATAATAATATAAAAGCAGAATTACAGACTGAACCTATAAAAGAACTAGAAACTCAAAATATATCTTTAATAGTTTCTCAAAACAAACAATTAATACAATATAACAAAAAGTTAAAAGGTTATTTATTAAAATCATATAAAGCAATAGAGAATAATATTGAACTACAAGAGAAAAATAATGATTTAAGATACGAGAATCAAAAACTACAAGAAAAAAATAAAAAACTAACAAATTACATAGAAAAAAGTTTTGAAGTTGTAAAACATCTTTTTGACTTTCCAATAGATAGATTTAAAAGAGTTGTTGATCATTTTATGAGAATATAAAATGATGTCATATACAAATAACTATACAATATTGTTGACAATATATAATGTAATGGTATAATTTGGATAGAATGATTTTAATATATTATAAGTAGGAGAAAAAAATGAGTAAAAGAGAAAAAAGCTTTTTAGCTATAATCTTTTTATTAATAACTGCTTTAGTAATAATGACATGTTTATATTTTAATATGAAGAAAAATGCTGAAAATAATTTAGATAACTATTTAAAACTTTTTGAAACAAATGGAAAACTTACACAAGAAATTAATGAATTAAAACAGATTACAGGTAAATGAAAAGTATATCATTAATAATAAATGGATAAGCAGAGGTAAAACCTCTGCTTATTTTTACATAATGAAGCAAATATCTACTAGCAACTTAATTAGTTATGATAACCAACAATTTAATCAAGTGTTTAAAATAGCAATAAATAAAGGATACCTAATGAATAATCCTATGATAAATGTAATAAGACCTCGAAGTTTAAAAGAAAATAAAGTTGTACGAGCATTAACAGTTGATGAACAACAAGATTTTACAGAATGGTTATTAAATAAAAAAATAAGTGAATGTAAATATAAAAATGTTTTCTTAATACAAATGTATATGGGGTTAAGAGTTGGAGAAACATTAGCTTTATCAACACACGATATAGATTTAAAAAACAAGAAAATGAATATACACAGAACTTTAACAACAGATGAAAACAATGCAATAATAATGGGAAATAAAACTAAAACTTATGCAGGAAAAAGAGTTTTACCAATACCTGATTTTTTATACCCATACATAGTTGAACAAATGAGAAAAGCTGAAAGCCAAGAAAACAATGAAGAAAAATTATTATTTAAGCCTGAAAATCAAAGTTACACAAGAAGAACTAATGTAAATTCAGAACTTCAAAGAATACTAAAATTGTACTTTGGAATAACAGATATATCTACACATAGTTTAAGACATAGTTATGGAACAAGATGTATAGAATCTGGAATGGCACCTGTTGTAGTTCAAAGATTAATGGGACATACTGATGTTTCTGTAACGTTAAATACTTAGACATCTGTCTTTGACAAATTTAAAGAAGCTGAATTAGACAAAGTAAACAGATATTACCTAAATGAAAACCTTTTACCAAGTGATAATTTATTAGAAGAAGATACCGAAAATGAACGCTAATAACAATTAATGTTTGAAAGTGGAAATGCTTGAAGGAGTAACATTTCAATACAACTTACAAAACACTTACAAAACAAAATCAAATTTTACATAATTTGTTTTGTAAGTTGTTTGGAATGAACAAGAATTAACAAAAGTGAATGAAAATATAACAACCGTGAAAAGCTTAGAAACAAGCGTTAACAGGAATTAATAAGCAAAATAAAAAAGACACTTTTCAAACGAAAAATGTCTTTCTTTGGTTGCGGGGGCAAGACTCGAACTTGCGACCTTTGGGTTATGAGCCCAACGAGCTGCCAACTGCTCCACCCCGCGATATTCCTAAGCACAGTTAATATTATAACACCATATTAACATTCTTGTCAATATAAATATATGCAAATAAAAGAAAAAAATACCAAAATAATAAAAAAATTCAAAAAACTATGTACAAAAAAATTTTTATATGCTAAAATTTATTCATATAAGTATAAAAAATGATTAAACCAATATAAAAGGAGGAGAAAATTTTATGAAAAAGAAAACTATAGTTAAGATAATGTCAGTTGCTTTAATGGTAGCTATGATTGCTATGTGTTTAAATAATGTGGCATTTGCAGCAAGAGATACACTAGCATTACCTAAAGCAGAAGGTACAGATACATCTGATTCATTTGGAAATATATTAAATAGGATTTTAGGTATAGTACAAGTTATAGGTGTAGCTATAGCTGTTATAATGTTAATTGTGCTAGCAATAAAATATATTTCAGCAGCACCTGGTGACAAAGCAGAAATTAAAAAACATGCTGTTGTTTACGTAGTTGGAGCTGTTGTATTATTTGCAGCATCAGGAATAATAGGAATTATTAGAACATTTGCTGAAAAATCTATTAATCCTGAAGGAAATAAGTAATTTAAGAAATAAATGCAAAATAAAAAAGGATTATCATTTTTTATGATAATCCTTTTTTAGAAAAAGAAGGTGATAATATGCATAAAAAGATAAAAATAAATAAGATATTTGTTACACTTATGACAATATTGCTTATATTAAGTTTTTGTACAATTGTTAATGCAGAAGAAGAGGATATAGCGTTGAAAATAGTAAATAATTCAAAAGTAGATGCGTCTGGAACAATAGGCGGTGCAGATGCTTTATTTACTTTAGGAAATAAAGTATTAACAATATTACAATTTATAGGTGGTGGAGTAGCTATAATTGCTACACTATTACTAGCAATCAGGTATATGTATAGTTCACCTGATGATAAAGCTGAAATAAAAAGAAAATTGATTCCATACATAATAGGTGGTGTTATGATTTTTGGAGTAACAAATTTAATTCAATTAGCTGCACTATTTGTTAAGGACCTTAATATAGGTTGATATGAATAAAGGGTGATAAGATGAAAAAAAAGATGATGAATAAAATATTTTTGATTTGCATTAATATAATGTTGATATTTCCCAAAAGTGCATTAGCAATAGGGAATCTTAAGGTTGATGATGGCGCCGTATCATATGTAAAAAACCCAATGGGAGTAATTATTGGAATATTTCAAGTTGTAGCTGTAGGTATAGGATCAATAATGCTAGTAGTATTAGCAATAAAGTATATGGCTGCAGCCCCAGGAGATAAAGCGGAAATTAAAAAACATGCAGTTGTATATATAGTTGGCGCGTGTATGGCCTTTGCTTCATCTGGCATAGTTAGAATTATACAGATATTTGCTAACGAAGCAATACAAATTAATAATTAAAAACAAAAGATAAGATTATTAAAAATAATCTTATTTTTTTTATCAAAAATTAAATTAGAAAAAATCAAAAAAATATATAACAATATAGTTACAAATGTAAAAAAAAGTTGAAAAATAGAAGAAAAGTATATTATAATTATGATAACTAGTATAATAAGGGGGAAAAAATATGAAAATCCTTAAATGCATTGCGGTAGTAGTTACAGCATTGATGATAATAAATTTAGCACAACCTGTTGCAGAAGCTAGAAGTTTTAATCTTATGAACGAAGATATAAAAGACTGGCTTGAAAAAGGACAAAAAAACGGTGATGGTGCAATTGATGAACAAGGAATAATAGATATATTAAGACCAATCATTGAGATATTAACTGCAATTGGCGTAATAGTACTTGTTGCAGTTACAATAATAATGGGAATCAAATACATGTTTGCAACTCCTGAGGAAGCCGCAAAATTAAAACAACAGCTTATAGGGCTAGTTGTTTCGTCTGTAGTAGTGCTTGGAGCAGCAGCAATATGGAAAATAGTTTATAATTTATTATCAACATCATTGGCAAATTAAAAATATACAAAGGAGGAAGCTATGGGAACATATTATATTCCTAGAAATTTAAGAGGAGAAACAAGAATTTTTTATATATTTACAATTAAATCACTAATTACAACAGTTTGTGGTATTGGATTTGGACTTATATTTTTATTCCTTTTTTCAATATTAGGGTTAAAAATGGTTGGAATAATAATAACTGCAGTATGTGGTTTACTTGGATTTGGAATTGGTGCAATTAAAATACCAACTGTTTCAGGAATTCCAGTAACTAAAAAAATAGGTGGAGAACCTTTAAGTGAAATAATAATTAGATGGATAAAGTTTAACAAAAACAAAAAAATGTACGTATATACAAAGGAGGAAAAATAAATGAGTCTTATTACAATATTACAAATTGTACTAGCAATATTAGTATTTATAATACTAGCATTAATTGCTGCATATTTCTTGATCATTTATATGAATAATAGAAAAGAAGAGGAAGAACAAGAAGAAGCATTAGGAATTGAAAATGAAGAACTTAAAGATTTTAATGGAATGCCAAGAGAATCAATATTTAAGTTTATGGAGTTTGATGAAGTAAAAGACAATATGATCATCAGAAAAAATAGAACACAATATGTAATGATTATACAATGTTCTGGTGTAAACTATGATCTTATGTCAGAAGAAGAAAAGATAGCAGTTGAAGAAGGATTTGTTCAATTCTTAAATACATTAAGATTTCCAATTCAGTTATACGTACAAACAAGAAGCTTAAACTTAAGAGATATAGTTGATGAATATAAAAGCAAAGTATCTGCAATAGCACAAGATATAGAAAAAGTTAATGCAAGAATACAAGCTGCTAAAGAAACAAAAAATGAAAGACTTTTAATAAAATTACAACAAGAAAAAAGAAGAAAAGAAAGAGTTCTTGATTATGGATTAGATATAGCAGAATATGTTGCAAGAATGAGTTTAAATAAAAACGTTCTACAACAACGTACATACTTAATTCTTTCTTATTTTGCAAGTGAATGTGGAGCAACACCAGATACTCCACCAGAAGAAGTAGATGGAATGTGCTTCTCAGAATTATATACAAGAGCTCAAACAGCTATACGTTCATTACAAGCATCTGAAGTAACAAGTAAAGTATTAAGTTCAGAAGAAATTTGTGAACTTCTATACATAGCATACAACAGAGATGATTCAGAATTGCTACAATTCTCTAAAGCATTAGATGGACAATATGATGCTTTATATTCAACAGGAAAAGATGTATTAGAGAAGAAAGAAGAAAAACTTGATGCAGAAATTTCTGAAAAAGCAATTGAACTTGCAACAGAAAGCATAATAAGAGCAGATAAATATAGACAAATTGAATTAGTAAAAAGAGAACAAAAAATAAAAGATAGAGCAACAGATTTAGTTGAACAATACAAAGGACAAATGGATGAAGTAACATACAATGGTGCTAAAACAGAAATAAAGATGGCAAAAGTAGATGCTGATTTTGAGAATAAGAAGAACGAAGGATAAGGAGGATATAAGATGAAAAATAAAAAAAATAAAGCAGTTAATCAAAAACAAGAAGATGAAATACTAGAAGAGAAAAAAGATGAAAAAGAACAAGTAAGCTTTTTGGAGAAAAACAGAAAAGGACTTAAAGATTTAATTGCACCAGCAGGAATAGATGCATCAAATCCAAATTATCTACAAATAGCATCAGGAAGAACAAGATATGCCAGAAGTATGATAGTATCTACAATCCCAAGAATGTGTACTTTCCCAGAATTTTTAAGAGGAATGTATACATTTGGAGATTTAAATGTTTCTGTATTTATTAATCCCGTAAGTGAAAATACATCACAAACTGAATTAAATAGAACAATTAATGAACTTGAATCAGAAAGAATTGTTGCCTGGGATAGAGGAGATATCAACAGAGAGAGAATATTAGCACAAAAAAGAGCTGAGGCTGAAGAGCTTAGAGATCAAATAGCCGCAGGATTTAACAAATTATTTGATGCTTCAATTGTATGTACATTATTTGCATATAGTATAGCAGAACTAGATAAATATACAGAATTACTTTCAGCAGAAATGTCAAAAAACTTAGTTGGAATTAAACCAGCATGGGCAATCCAAGATGAAGCATTCAGAAGCAATATGCCATTTTTGGATAATAAATTAAACAAAGTCCATACATTTGATAGACGTTCAATGTCAACAGTATTCCCATTCTTCACATCAGAAATTGGACATGAGAAAGGAATACCATTAGGATTTAATAGACAAACAGGATTACCTATATTATTTGATAACTTTAGTCCAACATTAACAAACTACAACATGGTTATTTTTGGTAAGTCTGGTGCTGGTAAAGGTGTTACAATAAAAACATTAACAGCAAGATCATCTGTATTGATGGGAATAGAAAGTTTAGCACTAGATGCTGAAGGTGAGTATGGAGTAGTTGCTGAAGCATTAGGTGGAGTTAATGTAATAATAAGCCCTAATTCACAAACAATTATTAACTTATTTGATATAGAACCTGAAATAGTTAAAGATGAAATAACAGGAAGAGAAAGAGTAGTTCTTAACGTTGAAAATAAGGTTGAAGACGTTACACAATCTTTACTTACAATGGCAAGAGGTAGTACCAGAAGTAAAGAAGTAAACGAGCTAACAAAACAAATTATTTCAGAATCAGTTGCTGAAGAATATGAATCAATAGGTGTTAACAGCAATGTAGATAGTCTTTACAAAAATACAGCAGGATTAATAAGAAACACAAGAGAAAGAGAAAAGAAAGAAATGCCAACAATAGGAAGCTGGTATGCAAGAATATTGAAAAAGGCAGAAGAAAATAAAAACCCTGACTATAGATTCCACTATAGTTATTTAATAAAAGTTATGAGACAATATGTTAGAGCTTATAACGGACAAATGGCTTATTTCGATGGACAATCAACATTTGAATTACTAGATGGAATGCCATTTATAAACCTAGATATTTCACAACTAGAAGAAAGATTTGCAAGACCACTTGCACAACAAGTTCTTCTATCATGGATTTGGGAAAAATATGTTAAGAAAAATAGTGAAGACAAATCAAAAGCTTCAAAGAAAAGAGTTCTTATTGATGAAGCATGGATGTTGCTTCCATACCCAGAAGCCGTAGACTTCTTAAACACAATGGCTAGACGTGCTAGAAAAAGAAACGTTTCATTAGCAGTTATGTCACAGAGATTCCAAGATTTCTATGAGAAAAAAGAAGTTGAAGCAGTTCTTACATCTTCAGATACAAAACTATTCTTAGCACAAGATAAATCTGAAATACAATATATTAAAGAAGTATTCAAACTAAGTGATGGTGAAGCATATTTCTTAACAACTTGCCAAAGAGGTGAAGGTTTATTAAAAGTAGGTGAGGATACAGCTATAATTGCAATTCAACCTACAAAGAAAGAATTTGAATTTATTGAAACAAATATGAATAAATTAGCAGCGCTAAGAGGCGAAAATAACTAGAGCAAAGGAAAGGACAAATAAATGAGAAAAAGGGTAATATGGCTAATAATAGTTGTACTATTAGCCAATGCATTAATACCTAATTTCATATATGCAACAGATTTGGAGGTTAATACCCAAAGCTTTCAAGATGTAATGGACGGTTATAGTAAAGATGCTTTTGATGAATATAAAAACAATTCAAAAGCTACAGTAAGAAGCGAGAATGGGTCAAAAGTAAAAAAAGTAACAGAAACCATATCATTAGCTTCAACTTTAGCAACAGGATGTGGAACATTATTACTTTGGCCAGTTGCGCTAGTATCACTAACTATGACGGTAATTACAAGAGGAACAGATAATTTTTTAATAAAAAATAATCAAGTTACCAATTGGGATGAAAGTCAAAGCTCACTTTTTGACGACCCAGATGGCTCATCAGTAAACTGGTTTACTATAGAAGATACGGTATTTAATCAGATAGATCTTTTTAATGCAGAGTATTTTAATCTTGACAAAAATACCAGCGAAGCCAATAATGCAATAAAACAATCAGTTGCAAGCTTTTATTATGTTATGAAAGTAATTGCAGTTGTTTTACAATTAGCGATGTTAATATACCTTGGAATAAGAATGGCGGTATCAACAATAGCTTCAGAAATTGCTAGATATAAAGATATGTTAAAAGACTGGTTAGTTAGTATGATATTAATATTCGCAATGCCATATATTATATCATTAATAAATATGCTTTCTGGATCAATAATTAATTTATTCTATACTATAAAAAGCGAAAGCGGATTTGAAAAGTCAATTATGTGGCAAGCAGTAAATTTACTTAATATAACTTCTGGTTGGTCATATGTTGCTATAGTGTTAATGTATGTAGTAATGACTTTTTATCAAGCAAAATTCTTTGTTATGTATTTTTATAGATTATTATCAATGGGATTTTTAATTGTTATTTCACCATTGATTACAGTTACATACTCAGCAACAAGAACTAAAATAACAGGAAAAGGTGGTAGAGCAGGAGCATTTTCAAATTGGCTAGAAGAATACATGGTGAATGCATTTATACAACCTATTCATGCAGGAATTTATTTAGTATTCATAATTTCAGCTAATAAGATTTTTGAAGTAGCACCATTCTTGGCAGTAATATTCTTCATGGCATTATCTCGAGCTGAGAAAATTGTAAAAAATATATTTAACTTCAGAGGAAGAGAATCTATTCACTCAATGTCAGAATATATTAAATTCCCTGGTCAGAATGGTAAGAAAAAATAAGGTAGGAGAGAAAAATGAAAAGTAAATTTCAAAGATTAATTTGGTGTATTGTAATTTTTATCACACTAATTAACTTAATAATGGCACTGTTTTCCACACCAGTGAATGTAGTACTTGCAACAGATAATACTTCTAATGCTGATACAGTTGAATCTCTGGACGAGAATGCAGAAGAAGATGCAGTATTTACTAAAACAACAAGCGGATTAATAGGTTTCTTAGATGGAGTAGCTGGAGTTATGTTCTGGGTTTTAAGAATAGCAATATTTTTAGTTGGAAGTGCTCTAGAAGGAATTCTAGCTGGAATTGCTAAAGTTGGTGGTTCGAGTATTCAAGGATTTTTAACACCAGATGATATATTTTTCAATAGAGTTGAAATAACAGAAATTGACTTTTTCAATTTTACGGGAGAAGTAAGTGCAGTTAAAACAATTAGAATGAATATAGCAACTTGGTATTATATACTAAGAGTATTATCAATTGTATTATTACTTGCGGTATTAATATATATAGGAATAAGAATGGCAGTATCAACAGTGGCATCAGAGCAAGCACAATATAAGAGAATGCTAACAGATTGGGTAGTAAGTTTTGCGTTAGTATTTTTATTAAATTACATTATAATGTTTACGATAGAAGCAAATAATGCATTCGTAAATATGCTGTCAGGGCCAGCAAGGACCACAATAGGTAGAGGAATAGTCACACAATTAGAAGAAATGAGTATTGGATTGCATGGAACCTCTTTCCTAAATGGTGTGGCAAATACGCTAGAGTCAATGAAATTAACATCTTTACCTAGATCTGTAGCAGCATTAATGGTATATTTTGCACTTATAGGTATGACTGCAGCATTTTTATTCATATATATAAAACGTATGTTAATTATAGGATTTTTAATAATAATATCACCTTTGATTACAGTTACATATTCAATAGATAAAGTAAAAGATGGTAAAGCACAAGCTCTAAATACATGGCTAAAAGAATTTATGTCAACAGTATTAATGCAACCATTTGATTGTATTATATATTTAGTATTTATATCAGCGATTATGGATACTTTAAAAACATCAGCATCATTAACAAAATTAGTATTAGCAATAATGTGTATGAAATTTATATGGGAAGCTGAAAAAATAGTAAAGAAAATATTTAATATACAAAGCGAGAGCGTTGGAAATGCAATTGCGGCGGCAATGACAGTAAATAGTATTGGAAAGGTTGCAAAAACCGTTGCAGGAACAGCAGCAGGAGCTATTTCAAAAACAAAATTTGGACAGAATGTTGGTAGAAAAGTAGCAAATAGTGCACCAATTAGACCAATTGCAACTGCAGCAAAGAATTTTAATGGTACTAAAGTAGGTGGATTTGTACGTAATACAATGAAGGAATCTGCATCAGTTTTAATGGGAGGAGCTGCAGCATCATTTGAGATGGGAGCCAATACCCCTGCTAATGCTATGCAAGTAGGTGTAGGAACATATTCTGCTATGCATTCATGGATGTTCCCAGATAAAAATGCAGTTGGTAGTAAAGAGAATATAAAATCAATACAAAATGATTTAAACAAATTTGCATCATATATGTCTAAAAATAATAATTTTAATTTCCAAAACTATGGAACTAATCAAACAAGTAAGAATAACTTAAGAAGTTATGTAAATAGTCTAATTGGTGTAAATATGCAACATTTAGATGCTTCTATATCAGCAGCTTTAAATTCATTAATACTTGCAAATCCAACTGAATATGATACAACAACAACAGTAGGAATGAATAATTTACATAGATTACAAGACATGGCAATGGATCCAAATTTAGATTTTACAGATCCAGGAACAAATCCATTAGGACATGCATGGACAACAGAGGAAATGAGAGTAGTATCAACTATCCAAACTAAGAATTTAGCAACAGCAGTTAATTCATTACATGAAAACTATAAAGCCGCTGGAAGCGGAACACCAGAACAAGACATTGATGATTTTATCAACGGTTTAACTTAATAAAAAAATATGGATTAGCAATCGTATAAATTAATGATTGCTAATCTTACATGAAGAGAGGTGAGACTATGTCAGATGATGAAGAAGATGAGAAAAAACGTGCTAAAGAAGAACAAATGGAAGCTGAAGCACAAGCCCAAGATGATGATAGAGCAGCAAGAACACAAGACGAAGGCTTAAACCAAAATTCCATGGATATTGGCGATGACGAATCAGAAGATGATGATAGCGATGATTCTAAAAAAAGAAAGAAAAAGCACAAAGACGATAAAGAAGATGAGAGTGGTAGAGACGACAAAGATAATGACGAAACTAAGAGAAATGCTGAGAAAGATGCAGAAGAAGGTGCGGAAGATTATAAGGAAAAAGCCCAAGATGATATACAAGATCAAAATGAATCAAACAAAGGCAAAGGAGAAAATACAAGAGATTTAAATCCAAATAAAAATGCTGGTAAAGAACCTACTGGAAGTGAAGGAGGAAAATCTTCTGAAGCTGGTTCACCAGAAAGTCCAAGTCCTGAAGGTGGAAGCACTGGTCAGTCACCTGAAACAAGTCCACCAGAAAAAATGAATGCAAGTGATTTTGGAAACTCTCCTGGTGCAGGAGCAGAGACTGGAGCTGCAGAAAGTGAAGCAGGAGCAGCAGGTGCAGGCGGAACAGCAGCTGAAGGAGCGACAGCAGCTGAAGGAGGAGCCACAGCAGGAGGAACAGCTGCAGCCGAAGGAGGAGCAGTCGCAGCCGAAGGAGCAACAACTGCAGCAGGAGGAACAGCCACAGCTGCAGGAGGAGCCGCAGTTGGAGGAAGTGCTCTTGCAGTATGTGGAATAGTAGTGTTAATTATATTAATTATAATTATAATAATAGGAGGATTAGGATTTTTTACAACAATGCCACAATTCTTATGGAACAGAATGAAAGAATTAGCACAAAGTCTTTGGGATGGATTACAAGGGTATGTTATAGGAATTGACGAAGCGACTGTTAATAAAGATGACATTATCTATACGGCACAGTATCTATATGATATGGGATATGACTTAGTTGGAATGGGATTCGCCGAAAGTGTAGAAATATATGGACAACAAGATAAGACTGGAAAAGAAATACCAGTAGAAGATGGTCACACTAAAAATGAAATAAAAAAAGTAGATGCACCATATTTAAGAGCATATTTAGTAGCTGAAAATAGAACATATTTAATAAACAACTATACATTCAACTTAAAAGATTTTGCAAGTAGCTTTTTTGATGGATCATTATTTGATGAAGGATTAGATACCTGGGGAACAGGTATGATAGATCTAGATACAAACTTATTAGATAGACTAGGAATGCCAGCATGGGGAATTAATATTGGAGACATCAATATAGGAGAATTAGTTAAAGGTGTAAGTGTTGATAGAGCATCTAATACAATGAAAATAAGAAGATTAAACATAGGATGGGATGTTTGGAATGCACATTTTGACTATACAACATTTAGCTTAGAGGGATGGACAGGAAGATATGGTAAACCGTTTGAATTGTTATATACTTTGCACGTAGCAACGATGGCACCTGATTTAGTAAAAGAATTTGCATTAAATGATGATTTAGATGCAAAGGTTCATGTAAAGTTAAAAGATACAAACTTTTCAGGAACATTATTAGTTGATGGAAGAACTATTGATCAATTAGAAGAAGCTCAAGCATATAGTGAGGAAACAATACAAGCACTAAGAGATTTTGAGAAAGAAAAAGCATCTGATATAAAAACATCAATACCTTATATTTCAAGTGTAACAAAACATTGGTTCAGAAATGTTTACTTTGAAGGAACAGATTCAGAAGGAGCAGATAGAAATACAAAAGTTGGTGTAGATGAAGATGGTGATGATATTGAAGATTATAATGAAGCAGTAGGAGTAAAAACTCAAAAGACAAGAAATCTATCAGCATCAGATAATGTATATGAATTTGGAGACACAACAAGTGAGGAAATGCCATTAAAAGAAGATTATACAGATGCATTTGGAGAAACAGCTGCAGCAGAATTAGCTGGAACCTCAATAACATTGAGTGGAGATATAGCAAGTGGCGTTGTTCAAGTAAAAGATGCTGTAAGAGGTGTTACAAATCCAACAACAAAGAAGTTATTTAGTCAGAAGTATTACATATATGATGGAACAATTGCAACAGCTCAAAAAATTCAACAAGCAAGAGCTGCAAAAGATAACAGCATAAAAGAAAAAATATCATTTAATAAAGATTCATTACAAGCATTTACGATTCTTGAAGAAAGTGAAACTTTAGATGCACAATATATTTATAGAGATTTAAAAGAACTTGTAATAGAATTAGGATACTTTGAAAGAGAAGATTTTGCTCAAGTAGAAAAACAAGTTTTAGAATGGCCAATTCCAGATTATATTCCTGGTGAATGGCCAAATAGAGAAATTGAAAAACAAGTTTTAGAATATGGAACATTAATAGCATGTGATGAAACTGTTGCTGATTCATTGGGAATGTCAGTAGAGGATTTAAGAAAAATGACAGGAACAGATGAGAGCGACGATGATAATAGCCAAGATGATGATTACTTAAAAACATTAAAGGGAACATTATTTATAGGTGATTCATATTTTGAAGGATTAAAAAACAATGTAAATATTGAAGATGCAGATTTTTACGTTAAATCTGGAACAACACCTGCATACTGGTTAAAAAATATAGGAACATTACCATCAAGTGCAAGTAAAATTTGTGTATATTTAGGAGTTAATGATCCAGATCAACATCAACAGATGAAAGACTTAATAGATGCACTTAGAAAAAAATATGAAGGAACAAAGATTTATGTAATAGAAGTTATGCATTTAGGTTCAAATTATAATAATGTTGACAGTATGAATAAAAGAATAGATGCATTTAACTATCAAATAAGAGAAAAATGTAAAACATTAGATACAGTTAGATTTATTGATGCATCAGATAAATTAATTTCACAAGGATATTTAAAAAATCCAGATTCTAGTGGAATACATATGCAAGCTAGTGATTATAAGACATGGGCTGAAAATATAGCATATAAAATAAAAGATACAAGACTTATATCAAGAAATGATACAGATGAAGAATTCGTTGCAAAATTTTTAAAAGCTGCAAAAGAAATAACAACATATGTAAAAGAGAACAATTTTGAATATGGAAACGCAGAATATATGCCACCAAAAGCAGATGGTACAACTAATGATGATGGAAGTAAAAAAATATCTTGTGACAGATTAGTATCTTGGGCATTATATAAGTGTGGATATACAGATCAACCAGAAAATGGATTGTGCGTAAGTGCTAATGGAGATTTCATTGAATATTGCGAAGATAAAGAGTGGAAAAGAATAAATAATGTTGACGATGTTCAAGCAGGAGATATAGTATTTACAAAACAATTAGACAGTGAAGGTAAAAAAGCAGGACATGTATTTATATGTGCAGGTGACGGTTTAAGATATGATTGCGGTAGTCAACAAAGAATAGATGCAGAAAGTCAACCATTTAAAGAAAGCATTGGATCAGACTTTATGTGTGCATATAGAGTAACCGGAGATGGTGTAATAAGCACAGGATTCCAAGAAGGTTTACCTGTTGTTGCAATGGGAAATGGTAAAGTAACTGAAATATATAATGAAGATAATAACATTTTCTCAGATGCTGCCTTAACTAAAAAATTATATGGAAAAAACGGAGAAAAAATAGAAGATACTGTTGAAGGTAGAGAGCAATCACTAGAAGGAGTTAGAATTAAACTAACAGATAAGGCATTAAAAGGATACGTTTTAGTAATGTATGGATTTAAGGTAGAAGGAGTATCAAAAGGAGATAAAGTTACAGTAGGCAATCAAATAGGAACTACATTGAATTCAGATATTTGTTTAATTTTAATTGATAAAGACAAAGCTGTTGTAGAAGATATAGAAGAGTATATCAAAGTACCAAAGAAAACCAAAAATTCTAGCACAGGTATATATGCTGATCTTGAAGCAATAGATGAAAATTCGACTGACGCAGAAAAAGTTAGAGCTATAGTAAGTTATTTCATAGAACAGGGATTTTCAGTTGAAGGAGCTTGCGGAATAGTAGGAAACCTAATACAAGAAACTAATTTAGACCCTACTTGTGTAACTGGATCATATAGAGGATTAGCACAATGGGATGCAGGCGGAAGATGGGCGAAAGTTACAGAATGGATGGCTTCTGAAGGATACAATGAAACAAGTTTTGCAGGACAAGTCAGAGCAATATATGAATGTCCAAGTGAAACAGCACAAATGCCTGATGCACTGTGGGAAGAATTAAAAGGTCTAACAGATTTGAAAAAAGCAGCCGAATTATTCTGTGTATATTATGAACGTTGTGTACATGGACAGGATGCTACAGTTTGGTATAAACCAGGAGATTTATATCAAGATTTGAATAAAAGAAAACAATTTGCTCAAAATGCATATGATATCTACATGGGAGATGATTCAAAAGGTCTAAAGGACGGTGCATAAATAATATAAGCTAGAAAGGATAAGAGTATGAAAAATAAAAAGGAAAAGAAATTAAAAATTGGAATTATAATAGGTCTAGTTTTAATATTTTCAATAATACTTTTAATAATTTTACTAAAAACATATAATTCTAGCAATGCAAGAAAATCAGAGCAACAACTAAAGTATATAATGAGTGACGAATGGAACGATGAGCTATTCCCAAAAGGAATGCCAGCATTTATAAGAAGCTATTCTGGAGAATTAAATGCAAAAAATATTGGAAAATCAATAGATTATGTAGTAAATACAGTAATACCACAATATAAAAAAGATTTATATGGCAAAGATGAAAAAGAAATAACTAAATACTATAATAAAAATAAAAATGCAATAATAATAGACACAGGAATTGATAACATAGATGATTTTAAAAAATTCATAAATGAAATAGTTATAAAAACAAAATCTAATGACTTAAAGTTTGAATCATTTTACATAGACGAGAATTCTATCGAAGAAGATTCAAATAAGACAACAGCATATTTATATATAGAATATGATGGTTGTGCAGAAGTAGATTTAAAAATAGAAGCATTAAAAAATATTGAAAAACAAATATCAAGTGTTAAATATTTTGCAAAATAAATAAAAAGAGTAACTTAAAAGTATACATACTTAGAGTTACTCTTTTTTTTAAAATATGATTTTTTATATAAGAAAATATTCTAAAAATAATAGTAAAAAACTATTGAGAAATTGAATTATATGTTAAAATAATTATATATGTATAAAAGGAGATGATCACCATAAAAAGAAAAAAGAAAAACAATAATATAAAATATATTATAGCAATAATTGTAATAGCAATAATTATGATGATTAATTTAGTAATTATTATAAAATTAACAAAGAAGCCTAGTTCAACAGCTCAAACAAGCAATACAATAAATTCAACAGCTAGTAGTGAAAGCAACACAGAAGAGGAAGAGAGTCAAGCAAGAGATGAAGAAGTTAGAAACTTATCGGAAACAATAAGAATGAAAAGATATATAGGTTTCTTCTTAGAAGATATAGAAAATGGCGATTATCAATCAGCATATGATGTGTTAAATGAAGATTTTAAAAAAACATATTTTACAAATTTAGAAGAATTTAAAAACTATGCAGATAAAAATTTTAATTCATCAATAATGACACTAACGTATGATAATGTCGAACGACTTGGAAATAGCAAAACAGGAAATATGTATGTTGTTTGGGTAACAATCTCTAATATGTTTCAAGAAAAATTACAGGATGACGAAGAATTGCCACAAACAAACTTTGTTATAATTGAATATGATTATAATAAATATGAAATGTCATTTAGTGTTAATCAAGAATAGGAGGTTAATATGCTTTTAAAATGGAGATTAAAAATAAGAAACTTCTTTAAAAAATATAAAAGAGTAATTTTTATTGTAGCAATAGTATGGTTAATAATAATAGCAATTAATTATTTGTTAGGACATAAAAAAGAAGAAATAACACTAAATACAACATATAATCCACATGAAGTATTATTAACAAGTGAAACAGATGTCCCAGAAAAATTGAAAACACCAATAGAAGACACGATAGATGACTATGTAAACAAATGCAATAACAAAGATTACTCAGGAGCATTTGAATTATTAACAGCAGATTGCAAAACACATGTATTTGGAGATTCGTTAGATAATTTTACAACATATGCAAGTTCAATCTTTTCAAATAAAAAAAGATATAGTATACAAAATTACTCAAATTATGGACAAGCATACATTTATAATATAAAGTTAATAGACGATATTATTACAACAGGACTAACAAACCAAAGTTATGCATATTATGAAGAAAAAATGGCAATAAAAGAAGAAAATGGACAAATAAAATTAAATGTTAACGACTATATGGGATATAGTGAACTAAAAAGAGTGGCAGAAGATGATTATTTGAAAATAAGAATCGAAAGCAAAGAAGAATTTTATTCTATGGAAATATATAGTATAAAGATAACAAACAAAACGGATAATAAGGTTGTTTTATATGATGGCATAGTTGGAAATGAATTATCATTGATATCAGAAAGCGATGAAAGAACCCCAATTAACGTAAAAGAAGCAATTA
Organism: uncultured Clostridia bacterium; assembly: GCA_934130285.1. Taxonomy (GTDB): domain Bacteria; phylum Bacillota; class Clostridia; order TANB77; family CAG-508; genus UMGS1994. The sequence continues at coordinate 71,396 of CAKOXT010000003.1, forward strand.
TTTTAGATCCAGGAGAAACAAAAACATTTGAAGTAACATTTAATAAATATTATGACGAATCAACAAAGGCATCAGATATAGCTTTTAACAAAATTAGAATAATGACAAGTCAATATACGGGAACAGAGCAGACAGAAGAAGATGAATTAAGCAAAGCAGAAAAGACATATAGCATAACTGTTTCATTGCAATAACAAATATATAAAAGACGAGGATCAAATAGAAATTTAGAAGAAACTAAAAATTAAAATCAAAGATACACTTAAAAAATTTTAAAGTGTATCTTTTTTTGTAAAATACTGTTGAGAAATAAAAAAATATGGTAAAATAAAATTAGTATATTATAAATTGGAGAATAATTTCTACAAGGAGAGTGGAAAATGAAAAAGAAAAAAAGAAAAGTATTTTCAAAAAAAGAAAAAATAATAATGATAAGTTTGGGAATACTGGCATTTATATTAATTCTCGGAATAATATTAATGCCAACTAAAATTAAAAATGTAAATAATCAAGTAGCCAATAATGAAGATTTAAATAGAGAATTGACGACTGTTCAAGATGTTGTTGAATATTTGGAGAGCACATTTATTTCAATGGAAGAATCTAAGACAGATGGTTATGATTTAGACATATACGTTAATTTTAAGTATGATTTATATGAAGGTAATATTTCTAAAGAACAGTATTTCAAAAATTTTTATGAAAAAATAGCAGTGGTTACAAAATTTAAAAGTTTTAGAATTATAGATTCAAGTAAAGACATAACAATTGAAGTAAAATGTTCATCAACTGGAATTTCAGAAGTAAAAATAAATGGAGATGTAAATTATTATAAAAACCAAGACTCAAAAAGAAGCCAAGCAAATGAACTAAAAGTAGAAACATTAGATTTGAGTGTTAATTCACAAGTATTGCAAGATTTAATAAATGCAAAATGGAGAGCCTCAACTGTAAATTTAGGTACAAAAGAAAGTACATATGAAAAATATGATGTATATTTTGATGAGGGATATGAAATAAGAAATATTCAAGGAAAAGTATTCAATATTGTATTTACAAATAAATATAAAGATAAAGTGGTAGAAGGATATAAAGTAGGAGATAGCTTAGAAAAAATAGAGGGCGATTTAGGAACATCATATAAAGACTCAGGAATGATAGGATATAAAACTAAAAATTTTTATATTATATTTTCGGCAGATCAAATATCAGTATATCCAAATTATCAGTATGATTACACAGAATTTGAAGACTTAGTAAAAGAATATAATGACAAAAAAGATATTAATGATTTCATGGATAAATTAACTGATATATGGCCAGATTATGATAGTTATGACTATGATACAAGCTATGTAAACATTACATATGCATTAAAAGGCGTAAAGATTTCATTCTCATCAACTAAAAAGGATGGAATACAAATATTTGAAAATTATAAAGGAAGCCTAAAAGAAACAAAAGATACATACACAGATTTATATTATAAATTAGATAAAAATTTAATGTTTAATAATGAAACTTTAAGAAAAATGAATCGAATGTATGACAATACAGCTGCTGAATCAGATCCAATCCATTACAGTAGCAAGTTCTATGTATTTTATACATTAAGTAATCAGAAATATAGAAATGTTAAAATAATGTCAATTGATAAAGAACATCCAAATAATGAATTTGATGATACATTAGAAATAACATCATATGTTTGGGTAGATGATTCACATATGATTTATGGTGTAAGTGGTGACGGAATATACATATATGATGCAGAGAATAGAACAACAGAAAAAATATTATCAGGAAAAGATACTTATAAAATAACAAATTACAACAGAGAAACAGAAATTATAGAATATGATGACGTAAAAGCAAAGATTAATTTTTAAGGGGAAAATAAATGAAACAACTAAAATTAGTATCAAAAAGAATATTAATAATTTATATAATAATTTTTATTGTTCTATCATCAATGTCATCATGTTTGGCAAGAGGATATGATGAGAAGTGCGGAGAGTATGCTGCAGAATGGGCAATAGAGTTTATAGATAAGAATGCAGGAAGTAGCCAATACAGTTGCAGTGGAAATTTAGGATCAATTAATGGAAAAACAGCATGTAACTGGTCTGGAGGTACACAAGATAATGGATATGGTTCAGGAACATTTTATGGCTGTTGTACATGCTGGGTACATTGGATATTTTATTATGCACTTGGCGTAGATATCAATGACATGGGATTTGATCCATTATCTGATACAGCATATGCTAATCTAAAAGGTGGAAATGAATATTTTGATGACGTATCAGGGCAGACATTACAAGCAGGAGATATTTTGATTGTAAATGGACACGCTGAAATGTATGCTGGAGATGGTACACATGCTAACTTTGGAAGCACACCAATGAATCATCACGCAGCATGTAGTAGAATGACTCCTGGACAAAGTAGTGAAGGAGCAATAGCAGTAAGGTTAAAGAACTCAGTACAAGTTAACCCAGCAGGATCTGTTGCAGTAGAAGAACTTGGAGATGAAGACTTAAATATATATGATGAGAATGGATTTATTTATACAGGTGTTGCAAAAATTGATGGATATAAAAGTTCAACTACATTTTTAGGTTGGATACAAAAAATGCTAACACAAATAATAGATTATCTAATAGGAATATTAACATTAGGATTTAGAATAGTTGTAGTAGGATGGACAGCAATAGTTGAAAGATTCTTTATGGATGGAATAGTAAATGCAATAACAGGAGTAACAAATAAAAGAGATGAAAACTGGGAGAAAGATCCAGATAAAATTGATGAAATAGATCAAGAAGTTCAACAAGAAGAAGCGGAAAATCAAAGTACAGATAAATCACAAGCAACGGGTGATAAAGACAAACCAAATGAATACATAAGCGAAGGAATGCAAGGAGTAGCAGATATAGGTGGAAAAGTACAATTAAAAACATCATCAGAAGCAAATGTAACTGTAGAAAATATTGTATATAATAAAATTCCTATATTAGATATTAACTTCTTCAATTTTGAATCAGCAGGTGGAGCAGTAGTAGATCAAGATGGAATTATATACATAATAAAAGAAAATATTGCAATGTGGTACTATATATTTAGAATTATGGCAATTGTTGCAATGTTAGCTGTTTTAATATATTTAGGAATAAAAATGACAATAACGACAGTAGCAGAAAAGAAAGCTGTTTACAAACAAATGATGTTAAGTTGGCTTGCAGGATTTATTTTAGTATTTGCAATAAATTATATTATGTATGGAATTATACATTTAAATGAACAATTTATAAGTTGGTTAATACCAAAGTATGAAGATGGAACAGAAATTTCATTATATGAAACTGTAAGAACTAAAGCATATGAATTAAAAGCAACATCAGGATTTGCAGGAATGATAATGTACATGATTTTGGTATATTATGCAATAAGATTCTTATTGATATATTTTAAAAGGTATTTAACAGTAACTATTTTAGCATTAATATCACCATTTGTTGCTGTAGTATATGCGATAAAAAAAGTAACATCAAATGGTGGAAATGCACAAATATTTTCAAATTGGTTCATGGATTTCTTGTATACAGTTGTAATACAAGCGATACATGCATTAATATATACTGTATTTGTTGAGACGGCTTTAGAGTTAACAGAAACGTCAGTTGCAGGAATTGTTATAGCTTTCTTCTTCTTAAAGGCAATGATAGATGTTGATCCAATTATCAGAAAAATATTTGGACTTCAAGGAAAGAATGGAGCAAAATTATCAGTTACACCATTAGCATCACAATTAGCCATTCTTTCAGGAGCTAAAAAGGCATTAAAGCAATCAAATGGATTTAAGAAAGCAGCAAGTCTTTATGGAAAGACTGTAGGATTTGGGCCAAAAGTAGTAAAGAAAGCAGCAGGAAAAATATCTAATGGAATAGGAGATGCTAAAAAAGAATTTATAACTAAATATGGAAATACAGAATATTATAGTAAAGAAAAAATAAAAGAAAGAGAAGAAAAGAAAAAAGCAAGAAATAAAAAGATTAATGAAATTACTAAAGGAATAGGTCAAGGACTAGAAATTGGCGGAAGATTCTTTGATACAGGAATGAAGTTTTTAGCTGCTATACCACTTATAATAGTAGAACCAGAATTAGGAATCAGGGTGCTAGATGCAAGTTTTGAGGCAGGAAAGAATTTGAAAAAAACAATACAAGCTGCTAGACGAGGAAAAGTTAGACCTAAATCATACCCTAATACAAAGAGATTTAAGTTAAAAGGAATACAACCAAAGAGCAGAGCAGGTGCGAATAAACTAATGAAAAGATTATCTTTATTAGGAATTCCATTTGCAATAGCAGCTGGAGGAACAGCATATACAAGAGGTAAGAAACCAGGAACTGCCGGAAATGAAAGAAAAGAAATTGGACAAATAAAAATGAGCCAGTTAACAGAAGAGCAAAGACGAAGATTAGCTGCAAAAATTGGAACAGCCAAAACATTAAGATATGCAAAACCTAGCATGACAATTGAAGAAGTTCTCGAAGAAGGAGACTTTGACAAAGCTGAAGCATATGCAGATTTACTAGTTGAAGCTAGAAAACAAGAGCAAGAATTAGAATTGCAATTTAGAGAATTGACAGGAAGAATGGATGATGATATCGCTGCGATGGAAAAAATTGATCCTAGATTTGCAAGTGCCATGAAAGATAAAAAGACAAAAGAGCTAGCTAATGCCGCATTAATATTAGCAAAACCATTATCAGAGAAAGATATTTATAGAGCGGTACAAAATTACAAATCAAAAGTGCCACAATTTAACGAAAATGCAGAAAGAATAAGTTCTAGAGACGTAGAAGGAATTGCAAAAGAAATAAATGCTGTACTAAAACAAAAAGGTACAGACATGGAAATGAGCAAAGAGTTTATAGATAAAGTTCAACAACAGTTAACTGATAATCAAAGAAGGATGCAGGAAGAAAAAGAAAGAAGAGAACAACATGATGTTGCGGGACAAGATGTATCAGCAAAAGCAAAGGGAAAATCAATAACACCTCAACAAAAATCATTGAAAGAACAAATAAAAGATTTGTCAAGAGGAGATCCAAATAATCCATATGCAGCAGAAAACGCAAATGCACCAAAGCAAAATGGAGAAAAAGAAAATACCCATGGAAGTGAGAGCGGAAGCAGTGTTGAGAGATTAGTAAAAAATATTAGAAATGCATCTAGGGGAACAGCAAGTAAGACAGCTACAGTTACTCCAAAAACAATGGACTTTGCAAAAAGAATAGAGGCATTAGATAGATTAAGTGAACAAGTCTCTAATATTACAGGCGAACAATTATATGATCTTGACGATGTATTTCGTAGATTAGAAGCTTTATAAAAGAATAAATTGGTAAATAACTCAAAACAGAATATATACAACTTCACGAATGATGTACTAAAATAAGCGTGAGGTGAAAAAAATGCCAGATTTTGTTATAAAGCAGAAAAAGAAAAAAGATTATGAACAATTTACATGTAGAATAGAAGCTGATGTACTAGAAAAAGTTAAAAGAACAGTGCTTGATTATAATTTGCCATCAGTAAATGAATTTATTAATGAATGTATAAAATATTCATTAGAAAATATGAAAATTATCGATGAAGACGAAGTAGAAGAATAAACCTTCTACTTTGTTTTTTTTAATAAAATATTAAATTATAGGGAGATTGATATTGAAAAAGTTTTTTCTATAATATATTATGATAATATGGAGGAGAAATAATGAATAAAAACAAAAGAAAAATATTATCACTAATGATTACATTGATCATGATAATAATATTAAATACATCGGTAAAAGCAACAGAGACTAGAGTTATTCAAGCCCAAATAGATCATAATGGAGCAATAATAGAAATATCTTCTGATAAAAAGATAACTTCTATAAAAATGTATAAAAAAGATAGCAATGGTGTGTATACAAGATTTTATCAGTCAACGCAAGCAGGGTATACAGAAAAGAAATTTTTTATTTCAAAATATACTTTATCAGAAGAAGAAAAAACAGATATTAGAGTAGATATTACATATGATGGTGAGCCAAATGAAGTTAAGAAAATTGAAATTGATAAGGTTCCAGAGCAAGTTATAAAAGAACCAGCACCAAGTGAAACGCCAGCTAGTCCTGCGGAGCCAAGTTCACCAACACAACCTAGCCAGCCACAAACACCAGCTACGCCAAGCAATCCAACAACTGAAGTGGATGATGGAATAACAGCTATTTCTTTAAATAAAAATAGTTTAGATTTAAATATGCCATCTACTAAAACTGCAACTATAAAAGCAACTACAACGCCGAATAAGGCTAATACAACACTAACATGGTCAACATCAGATAATAGAATTGCAAAGGTTGACAAAAATGGAAAAATAACAGCTGTATCACCAGGAAAATGTACTATAACAGTAAAAACTGCTAGCGGAAAAACAGCAAGTTGCAATGTAAATGTAAAATTTAGAGATAAAAATATAGCAAATGGAGCCAAAGTTTATTTTATTGACGTCAATTCAGCAGATTGTATATTGATTTGGAACGATGGAAAATATGGCATGATAGATACAGGAACTTCAGAAAATGTATCGCGTGTAAAAAAATACTTAAAAGATCTTGGAGTAAAAGAACTAGAATGGGTAATGATCACACATTATGATTCAGATCATATGGGAGGATATAGTTCAATTAGTTCGAGCTATAAAATCAAGCAAGTATATTTAAAAAAAGTACCTAAACATAATAGATATCAAGATGTAAAAAAAGTTGCTCAAAAAGCTGGAACACCAATAAAGTACGTTGGAAGTGATTGTAAAACAATGGGGCTAGGAAACATGAAGTTCAACTTGTACAACTTAACTGATACGTATGGAAAATATGGCATAAGGAGACAAAATATAAACAGTATCGTTGCAGTAGCAACTGTAAATAGTAAAAAAATAGCATTTATGGGAGACTTTACAAATGTTGGAGGAGGAATGTCTCCTGCAGAAGTAAAGATTGCAACAGCAATTTGTGATAATTTAGCTAAAAAAATTGGAAAGGTAGATATTTATAAAATAGCGCATCATGGATACAATGGTAATAGGTCAACAGAGATAAATCAATATAAACCTAAGTATGCTATATTAACTAATAATCGTATTCCAAATAGTGATATTTCTAAGAGAATAAAAAAATATACTGGAAATAATTTTTATATGGATGGAACAGGAACAGTAATAATGACTATTTCAAATAATGGTGAAGTGAAGTTTAACAAACTTCCAAATGATACATAAAATAAAAATCGTTTACTATAGCATTAGTAAACGATTTTTTTATGCAAATATGGAATATATATTTTTTATCACACAGAAAATAAAAAGAGAAAATATTTCTATTTTCTCTTTTTCCTTTTGGAGGCGACACCCGGATTCGAACCGGGGATCAGAGTTTTGCAGACTCGTGCCTTACCACTTGGCTATATCGCCATATAATAAAATGGAGCGGGAAACGGGGCTCAAACCCGCGACCTTCGCGTTGGCAACGCGACGCTCTATCAACTGAGCTATTCCCGCAAAACAAAGCAAAACTATAATAGCAAAAAAAATAACAAAAGTCAAGTATTTAACTCAGCATTTTTTATGATTTTGAATTTTATGGAACTCGATAAAAGTTTTTATAGTTATTAATGAAATTATATAAATACTCTAAAGGAGTCTTTTTACTAATATATGTTGCAGAATAAATATTAGTACTATAAATTTTATCGTTTTCACAAAAAATATCAATTGCAGCAATCTTTTGGTTCTCATAAATAGGCGCAGCAAGATTTTCTTCAGATAAAACTACAGAAATTGAAGAAATTAGTTCCTTTTTTATAGGATAAAATTCAGGAAAATTGTTATCCAAAACAGGAGAAAGCTTAGAGGTTACTTTAGGAATTTCTATAAAAGGAATTATATAATCTGAATATTCTTTGAATTTTGTAGTAATTAAATCTTTAAATGATACAGCTTCATAATTATCGAATACATAATTTATTAATTTTATAGAGTCATTTGTTCTTATAGATTTTGTGTCAGCCCCCAAAACAATTACAATAATATCTAGATTGTCTTGTTTAGCAGAAGTAATAAGACATCGACCTGCTTGACTAGTGTAACCTGTTTTAATTCCATATACAGAAGGAATTGTACCAAGAAGTTCATTAGTATTATGAATAGATTTTATTGAACCATTTATAGAAACATTATAATATTTTGTCCCCACAATTTGAACAAAAAGTGGATTGTTTAAAGCATAATCGCATAAAAAAGCAAAGTCAGAAACAGTTGTATAATGATCTGGATTATCAAGTCCGTGAGGAGTGACAAAATGTGTTGATTGAAGAGATAGATCATTAGCCTTATTGTTCATAAGTATTGCAAAATTTTCAACAGAACCAGCACAATATTCGGCGAGTGCAACAGCAGCATCATTACCAGAACATAACATTAGTCCATATAATAAATCTCTGACCGATATAGTATCATTAGTATGTAATCCTAGTCTAGATCCACCTGTAGAAGAGGATTTTGCTGAAATAGTAACAATATCATCAAGATTACAATTTTCTAATATAATAGTGCATGTCATTACCTTGGTAGTAGAAGCCATTGCACATTTTTCATCTACATTTTTTCCAAATAAAACTGTTTTTGAATTTCTTTCAAAAACAATTGCTCTCCTTGAATAAATTTCAAAATCGACATTAGAAGGTTCGGAATTGATTTCTACAGATTCCGAATCCTCGATTAAATCATCAGCAAAAGAACAGCAAAACATTGAAAACAATAGGAATATTATAAAAAAACATTTAAAAAATCTCATTTAAAAACAGCCCTCGATATTAACAAATTATTATAAGATAAAAATATGCCAGCAAAGTATTAATATGACAAGAAAAATTAACAAAAATATAATATAAATGTAATATATCATGAAATGGCTGAAAATACTGAAATATAAGAAAAACAGTCAAAAAATGAGAATTGACAAAAAAATATAAAAAGATAAAATAAAATTATAAAATAGAATAATTAGGGGAGTTATACCGAAAAAGCGATAGGAGAAGAGAATATGAGAGATAAAATATTGAAGAAAACCATAGCAGCAATCTGTATAATGGCAATGATATTACCAATCTCATCAGAAGTATTGGCTAAGATAACTGAAACGGCAAAAGACACTGAGCAAAAGTTTGGAATATCACTATTTCATGAGAGTACTTTCTTAGGAGATTCAAATCAAAAATTGAATTTTGCATATAAAGTAGGAAATAGAAATTTTTATAGGGTATATGCTGGAAATAACGATTATGAAACAACAGCAATTTGTTTGAATAAAGATGGAAAGTTCCCTCAAGAAAAGAATGATGATCAAACAACAAATACAGGAAACTATAAGAGTTTAGGAACTGCAACTGCAGCAACATTAAAAGAAGCTTATGATAAAATAGATGATAAAAAGTCAGCACAAATTTCATGGCTTATCAATAATGTAGTTCTTCCAGAAGATTCAACTGAATTGAAAGACTTGAAGTTAAGTAAAATATATAAAGAATTAATTGATAGTACTGCAAATACAGAAAATCCACTTACACTTGATCAAATAAAGAAAATTATGACAGAAGATGATTTAGTATTTGCTTATCAATGTGCAGTATGGCAAGCAACAAATTATTCAACTGTAACAAATGCAGATCAAGCTGAAATTTTAAATGGAGAGTTCCAAGGAAATAATTCAGGAAGCGATTCAAGTAGCAACTGGGATTCATTAACAGGAAACGATAGATGGGGATATAGAGGTAAAAAAGGTACATACATCAACACAATGATTCAATACTATATAAACCATTTTAGTGGAACAGAAGATATAATTCCAACAGCATCATCAACAACAGTAGCTCCTAAAATAACAGTTCCAGAAGCAGTAGACGGAAAAAATGAATATGAAATAAAGGGAACAAAATTATTTATAGGACCATTCACAATTAGTTCATCAGAAGAAGGAAAACAAACAGTTGATTATGCGATAGGATTTACTTTTAAAGATGAGGCTGGAAAGGATTTAACTATTGAACCAGGATCATCAGGATATATAATTACTGATGCTAATACAACTACATCTCATCCATTAGCACAAACAAAAGAAGCTCTTGAGGGAAAACAATTCTATTTAGCTCTTCCTTTAAATACTAAAATAAGAACAGTAGGTATAAAACTAACAACAGCTAGTATAAAAGCAGAGTCAACAGGAACTGTGTGGAAAGCCACAGAAGGCGATAATATGCAACCACTATTAACAATAAATAGAACAGAAACAAAAGGAAATAATGTGGAAGCAACATATACATTTACAACAAAAACTACTCCAAATTATTATGATGTAGCATTAAGAAAACATATAGTAGCAGTATATAGAAAAAATACATCAGGAAAATGGCAAATAATATATGCTGATCCAGATAAAGATAAAAAACTTGATCCAAGAACACCGGTAACAAAAACAGCAACAACAAACTCATTTAACCAAATAGAGTATGAACATAGAAAAGATCCTATGCAATTAGAAGTTGGAGACAGAGTTGTATATGGTATAAACGTTTATAACGAAGGAGAAGATACAGTAAGAATTACACAAATCACAGATCATATGCCTCCATCAGGAATTAGATTTATAGACGTAACAAAAGAAACGGTAGTAGATAAAGCAGCAATAAACAAAGACTGTACACAAGCAAATAGCACAGTTAGTTATAAGAAAACAAATTCACATTTGTATGAACTAAAAAAAGGGGAAAAAAGTGATACAATAGAAATTGAGTTTGAAGTTACAGAAGACGCAAAAGGAAAAATAGTAACTAACATAGCAGAAATTTCAGAAATGACAGATAAAAATGATAATCCATTGGATAATGATATTGATTCAGCACCAAACAATGTAAAATTACCAACAACAGAAGAAGAATGGCAGAACTATACAGGAAATGATACAGAACAATTTAAAAATCCAAGTGATTTAAGTAAATCAGATTACTATTACAAAGGTCAAGAAGATGATGATGACTTTGAAAAAATTACAGTACCAGCTGAAAAGAAAATAGATTTAGCTTTAAGAAAATCAATTGAAACAGTCAATGGAGAGGCAAAGAATAGAGCAAAAGATCCAGATACCACACCATTAACAGACGGAGATAAAAAGACAACAACATCAAATTTCTCAGATATAAAAACAGAAGTACCAGTAAAAGTTGGAGATGTAGTTGTATATTCAATAAGAGTATTTAACGAAGGAAATGCAGACGGATTTGCAGGGGAAATCACAGATTATATTCCAGAAGGACTAGGATATATTGATGGATGTGATATTAACCAAAGCAATGCATGGAGATTAAAAATGGATCCACAATTTGAGACAGTAAAATTAAGCACAATAACAAATGGAACAAACAATTTATCAGTAGCAGATTTTAAAAATAATTCAAGCATATCAACACAAGATGATGTAAAAAATGTCAATATAGCAAAAGGAAAAGTAACAATAACAACAGACAAACTTTCAACAGGAGAAGAAAATAAATTAAAAGCATTTGATGAAACAAACAAGAAATTAGACATACATACAGTTCAAGTTGCTTGCATAGTTTTAGATGACGCAAAAGCAAATGATACTTTAAGAAATATTGCAGCAATAACAGAATACAGAAATGAAAATCAAGAAAAAGTAACACCAGATATTGATTCAAATTCAAATAACGATTTATCAAATTTTGATGAAAAAAAACATGAAGATGATGAAGATTATGAAAAATTAGTAGTTAAAGAAACAGCATATGATTTAGCATTAAAGAAATACGTATCTGGAGTAACAGATGCATCAAACAACAAGAAAGAAATTTCTAGTGAGCAAAAAAGAGAATTAAAAATAACAAGTGTAGATGCATTAGAGAAAAGAACAGATTCACAAGAAAAATTAGATGCGACATATTCATTTGGAACAGATAAAGCAACAAATCCAGTAGAAGTTAAAAAAGGTGATTATGTTACATATACATTAAGAATATACAACGAAGGTGCAACAGACGCAGTAGTTGGAGAAATATTTGATACAACACCAGAAGGATTAGAATTCCTATCAAATAGTGCTATAAATAAAAAATACGGTTGGGAACAAATGAAAACAACAGTAGCCGGTGGATGGGATAAATCCGAAGGTTTAGTAACTAAATACTATGCAAATACAGTACTACCTGCATTTGATGCAACAAAGAAAAATGATACACCATCATTTAATGATCAAACAGGTGTAGGAATAGATATGGGAGTAAGTTATCTTGAATTAAAAATAGAATTCAAAGTAACTACAGATGAAAATAAACAAATCAAAAATATAGCAGAAATAACAGTAGATGATGGTGACGACAATGACTCAACACCAAACAATAAAGATGAAAAAGAAGATGATGAAGACTTTGATGTAATAGTACCAAAGAAATTTGACTTAGCATTAAGAAAATTTATAACACAAATAGATGATAAAGAAATAAAAGATAGAATTCCAGAAGTAAATACAACACCATTAGATGATGGAACAGAAACAACAGCAAAATATGAACATACTAAAGAACCAAAAGTAGTTGTAAAAGGACAAAAAGTAATATATACATTAAGAGTTTACAATGAAGGAACAATGGATGGATATGCTTCAGAAATAACAGATGATTTACCAGAGGGAATAACATTCTTACCAGAAGATGAAGTCAACTTAGAATATAAATGGAAGATGTATGATAAAGATGGTAAAGAAACTGAAGATGTAGAAAAGGCAGTAACAATCAAAACAGATTATGGTTCAAAAGAAAATGGAGTTGCTACAACAAAACCAGATGATTACACAAAAGAAAAATATCCATATTATAAATCAAATTCAAACTTATTAGTAGCATATGATAAATCAACAATGAAATCTGGACCAGATTACATCGATGTAAAAGTAGCATTTGAAGTAACACAAGAAAGTGTAACTGATGGAAATAAAGAAATAGTAAATACAGCAGAAATTTCAAAATGCAAAGACAAAGATAATAAAGATGTTGAAGATATAGACTCAACACCTGGAAATGGTAAAGAAGATGAAGATGATATTGATAAAGAATACTTAGTATTAAAATACTTTGATTTATCATTATTAAAATATGTAAGTAAAGTAATGGTAACAGAAGATGGTGTTACAAAAGAAACAGAAACAGGATATGATGGAACAGAAAATCCAGAGCCAGTAGTAAAAGTCGAATTAAATAAAAAGAAATTAGCTAAAACAGAAGTTAAATATGTATACACAATTAAGATAACAAACGAAGGTGAAATAGAAGGATATGCTAAAGAAATAAAAGACAGAATACCAGATGGATTAGCTTTCTATGAAGAAGATAATACAGAATACAACTGGAAAGTACTAGAAGAAGGAATTGTAACAACAGATTACTTAAAAGACACATTATTAAAACCTGGAGAAAGCGCAACAGTTCCAATAGTATTAAGATGGGTAAACTCAGAGACAAACTTGGGACAAAAAATAAATGTAGCTGAAATAAGTAAAGATGAAAATGAATATGGTGTACCAGATATTGATTCAACACCTGATAACAACAAAGACGGTGAAGATGATCAAGACGAAGCACTTGTATTACTATCAATTAATACAGGTTCTGCACCATTATATATAACATTAATAACAATAATAACAGCAATACTTGGAACAGGAGCATACTTAATATACAGTAAAGTTATAAAAAAATAACACTAAAAATAAAAAAGATCTAATCTTATAAAGGTTAGATCTTTTTTATTTATACATAAGAAAACTAAATACTTTTTTACGGTATAAAGCTAAATAAAACTCAAAAGCTTTAAAATGCCAAATAAATAAAGAAAAAGTTACCATAAAGCTTGCAAATGTAACAAAAATGTAATATAATTGAAATGTGTGGAAACTCAAGAATTCCGTAAGGAAATATCGAATAATATAAATATAAAAAGGATGTTTAAGGAGGATATTGTGGAAAGAAAAAATATTTTAAAGAAAATTATAGCAAGTTTCTGTTTATTAGTAATTGCATTGCCAAGCTTTTCTCAAGTAATTGGGGCAACAATGGACAGTGTAGGAAAAACAGGAGACACAGCAAAATTTGGAATTAGCTTTTTAAACAAAAATGGATGGGGATACAAAATCCAAAACAGATTAACATACAGAGTGTATGAAGACAAAAATTCAAGCAAAGATTACAGTAGAGATATTTATTGCTTAGATTATACAAAAAAATTCCCAAACGAAGATTCAAATAAAACAACATTCACAAATAAAGGAAGCTTAACAAGTTCAATCACCAATAAAGAAAAAATTGAATTAATCGCACAAAACATGTATTTAACAAGCATGACTGATGAAGAAAAAGATGAAGTATTATCAAAAATATTCGCAGATATAATAAATAGAACTTCAACAAATGCTAACCCAGTAACATTAGAATATATTAAGAAAACAATAAACGAAGATGATATATTCTTTGCTCAACAATGTGCTATTTGGAAATACACAAACAACTTAGAATGGCAAGGAGCATCAATTTGGTTAACGAATAAAGAAAACCCATCAGACACAGACTGGTATCAAATATCAAATGTTGGAGAAGCAAGATTCGCATTCATGCAGGAAATTTATACATATTTAACAAGTGAAAAATTAAAAAGCGAATCAGAACTTACAAATCCATCATTTGTAAAGAGCGATAAAACATCAACAGAAACAGAAGAAGGATACATAGTTGGTCCTTTCCACATTAAATCTGGAACAAACACAAATTATACAGTTTCAATTGAAGATCAATCAGGATCTAAATTGACAACATATACAGTAGTTGACAAAGATGGAAATAAAATAGCAAACAAATTAGAAGATGCTATTGATAAAGATTTTTATATAAGAGTTCCATTAAAAACAACTGCAACAAAGGTAGTATTAAAATTAAATTATAATTCATATAAAACAACAACATCACTATGGGAAAACGGAGAAAATGATTCTCAACCATTACTAGAAGTTGAAAAAGAGAAAATCCCAGGTGAAGACAAAGATGAAGCACCAATAGAAAGACCAGAAAAAATATATGACTTAGCATTAAGAAAATACATAATAAAAGTAGGAGATAAAGAAATAACAAATAGAAGACCTACAATTACATATAACAAAGAAGACAAAGAAATAAATTATAAACACAAAAAAGATCCAGTTGTATTAAATGCTGGAGATACAGTAGTATATGAAATAACTGTATATAATGAAGGAAATCAAAAAGGAAAAGCAACAAGAGTAAAAGATTATTTACCAGCAGGACTAGAATTCGTAAAAAATAGTGAAATAAACAAAGAATATGGTTGGATGGCTTCACAAGATGGTTCATACATAGTAACAGCATATACACAAGACTATGAATTAGATCCATTTAATGAAGAAACAAAAAAATTATCTAGCGTAAGCCTAAAAGTTGAATGTAAAGTTAAAGAATCAGTAACATCAGGAGTATTAACAAATGTAGCTGAAATAGCAGAAGATAACATTGATGATATAGATTCAGAACCAGGAACAATAGATATAAGTAAAATTAATTTACCAGATTATAAAGGTAAAGATTCTAATAAAGAAGACTTAACTGATTCAGATTATTTTTATAGAGGACAAGAAGATGATGATGACTTTGAAAAGGTTACAGTAGAAAATCCAAAAATAGATTTAGCATTAAGAAAATACATTTCAACAGTTAATGGAGAAAATCAAAATAGAGAACCACAAGTAGATGTAACAGGACTAGTAAATGGAACATCAACAACAGCAACATATAAACATTCAAAAGTTCCAGTACAAGTTAAAAAAGGTGATATAGTTATATATTCAATAAGAGTGTATAATGAAGGTGATCAAGATGCATACGCAAATGAGATCACAGACTATATACCAGAAGGTTTAGGATTCATAATGAATCACAAAACAAACTATACAAATAACTGGAAAGTTACATCAACAGGAAATAAAATAGTAAAATTAAATACAATAGAAAACGCAACAAAGAACTTATCAATATCAGATTTCCAAGGCGTTAGTTCAATAGATGATGTTGATGTTGTTACAGGAAAAGCAACAATCAAAACAAACAAATTAAAATATGAACAAGGAAGCACAGAAAACTTAATAGAAGCATTTGATAAAACAAAAACAGAACCATCAAGCAAAGTAGTTCAAGTAGCTTGCGTAGTAGTAGCTGATGAAATATCAGATGAAACAATTAAAAATATTGCAGCAGTTACACAACATAGTGATGCAAATGGAAATACAAATGTTACAGATAGAGATTCACAACCAGAAGAAATAGATATTGCTAACTATCCAGATAACAGCAACATTCAAGATGATGATGACTTTGAAAAATTAGTATTAATTAATAAAAAATATGATTTAGCATTAAAGAAATTCTTATCAGCAGTTGAAGGAAAAGAAATTACACCTTCAAGATTACAAAAAGTAAATACAGCACCATTACAAGAAGGAAAAGAAGATGCTGAATACACAATGGATAAATCAGTAGTAAAAGTTGCAACAGGAAACTCAGTAGTATACACAATTAGAGTATACAACGAAGGTGAACAAGATGCATATGCAGAAGAAGTAAAAGACAACATTCCAGAAGGACTTGAATATATAGAAGACAGCGAAATAAATAAAACATACAGATGGAAAGTAGAAGATGGAAAAGTTGTTACAGATTACTTATCAAAAGAAGTAAATCCTGATAAACAAATCAAAGCATTTGATAAAGCAACAGGAGAAATTAGTTATCAAGAAGTAAAAATAGAGTTTAAAGTAGTAAGTAAAGAAGCGAAAGTTATAAAAAATATAGCTGAAATAAAAACAGATGATGGTGATGATATAGATTCAACACCAGACAACAATAAAGAAGACGAAGATGACCAAGATTATGATAATATCATTCCAGCAGTATATGACTTAGCATTACAAAAATTCATAACAAAATTAGATGATAAAGATATCACATCAAGAGTTCCATTATTATCAATAGATGAAGATGGAAAAATAACATATAATCATACACAAGATCCTTTAACAGTAGCAAATCAAAGCACTGTAGTATACACAATTAGAGTATACAATGAAGGAACAATAGAAGCATATGTTGAAGAAGTAAAAGACAATATTCCAGAAGGATTAGTATTCTTACCAGATAATGAAATAAACCAAAAATATGGTTGGAAATTATATGATGAAAATGGACAAGAAACAGATAATGTAGATGAAGCAAAATACGTTAGAACAGATTATTTATCAGAAGCTAAATCAGCAGAAAGAGGAGAAAATAATCAATTAAAACCTTTTGACAAAGCATTAGGAATTACAGATTCAAATCCAGATTACAGAGATGTGCAAGTAGCATTTAAAGTAGATCAATCAAAAATGAGTACAATGGAAAGAAGAATTAAAAATATAGCTGAAATAACAGCAGACAACGGTGACGATATAGATTCAACACCAGATAATGATAACCCAGACGAAGATGATCAAGACGATGAAGAAATCGAATTAAAATATTTCGACTTATCATTATTAAAATATGTAACTAAAGTAGTAGTAAACGAAGACGGGGTAGTAAAAGAAATAGAAACTGGACATACAGGAGCAGAAAACCCTGAACCAGCAGTAAAAGTTGAAATCAACAGAAAGAAATTAGACAAAACAGCAGTAACATTTATTTATACAATAAAAGTTACAAACGAAGGTGAAATAGAAGGTTATGCTAAAGAAGTAAAAGATAGAATTCCAGAAGGTCTTGAGTTCTATACAGAAGATAATCCACAATGGAAAATCTTAGAAGACGGAATAGTAACAACAGATGCTTTAGCAGATACATTATTAAAACCAGGTGAAAGTGCAACAGTTGAAATAGCATTAAGATGGAAAAGAGATGCAAACAACCTTGGATTAAAAGTTAACACAGCTGAAATCAGTAAAGATCAAAATGATTATAATACACCAGATATTGATTCAACACCAGACAATAATATAGATGGTGAAGATGATCAAGATACAGCACCAGTTATTTTATCAATCACAACAGGTTCTGCACCTACATACATAGTATTAACAATCACAATAATGACTATATTATCAACTGGATGTTATGCAATTAAGAAATTCGTGTTATAGAATTTATTTAAATAAGAAGGGCTAAATAGAAATATTTAGCTCTTTTTTTGTTTTCAAGAAATACACAGATTCTTCACTAAAAGTGGATAAATCAAAGAAAAGAAAGGAGAAAAGAAGATATTAACAATAATAAACAGCATATCATTAATAGGAATAAACGGATATAAGATAGAAGTTCAAGTAGATGTTAGTAATAATATGCCCAAATGGGAAATCGTAGGTTTGCCAGATATCAGTATAAAAGAGTCAAAAGAAAGAGTACAAGCAGCCATAAAAAATAGTGGGTACGAATTAAGAAGCAAAAAGATCTTAATAAATTTAGCACCAGCTGAAATAAAAAAAGAGGGTTCAGTATTTGATTTAGCAATGGCAATAGGAATTTTAAATAATTTAGAATACATACACAATAAAAAATTAAATGAATACGCATTTATAGGAGAATTATCTTTAGATGGCAAAATAAACGCCATATCAGGAGTTTTGCCGATGTGCATAGAATTACAGCAAATAGGAATAAAAAAGGTAATATTGCCAAAAGAATGTCAAACAGAAGCAAGTATAACAAAAGGACTAGAAGTATACGGGGTAGAAACATTAAAAGAGACAATAGAATTTTTAAACGGAGAAAAGAAAGTAGAAAGATCAGAAACACATTTAGATCAAATACTAGATCATAGAACCATGAGTAAAATAGATTATTCAGAAGTAAAGGGACAGCATGAAGCTAAGAGAGCACTAGAAATATCAGCAGCAGGAGGCCATAATTGTTTACTAATAGGAAGTCCTGGAGCAGGAAAAACAATGTTAGCCAAAAGACTCACTACAATCTTGCCAGATATGACTTTTGAAGAAGCACTTGAAGTAACCAAAATTCACAGCATAGCAGGAATGACAAAAAAGAGTCAATTAATAACAGAAAGACCATTTAGAAATCCACATCATACAGCATCAAAAGTCGCATTAATAGGTGGTGGTAAAGATGCTAAGCCAGGCGAAATAAGCTTAGCACATAGAGGAATATTGTTTTTAGATGAATTACCAGAATTCAATAAAACGTCATTGGAAGTACTTAGATTACCATTAGAAGACAGAAAAGTTTTAATATCAAGAGCTAGCAAAACTTGTGAGTATCCAAGTAACTTCATGCTAATAGCAAGTATGAATCCTTGCCCTTGTGGTTATTATGGCTCAAACGAAAAAGAATGTACATGTTCATCAAATGAAATCGCAAAATACATACATAAAATAAGTGGACCGCTATTAGACAGAATAGACATACAAGTTGAGGTTCAAAATGTTGAATATAAAAAAATGATAGAAACTAGGCAAGAAGAGAGTTCTCAAGAAATAAGAAAAAGAGTAAATAAAGCACGAAAAATCCAAGAAGAAAGATATAAAGAATACAATATTTTTTCAAATGCAGAACTAACACCAAAGCTAATAGAAAAATATTGCAAAATAGATAGTGAAAGTAAAGCATTATTAGAAACAGCATTTAAAAAATTAAATCTAAGTTCAAGAGCATATAACAGAATATTAAAAGTATCACGAACAATTGCAGATTTAAATGGAAGAGAAGAAATCATAAAATCAGATATTGCTGAAGCAATACAATATAGGAGTTTAGATAAGAAATATTTTTAACAACAGAAAGGGATGAAGTAAATAAAGATATTAGAGAAAGATGATCCTTTATTCCCAATAAAACTAAAAGAAATAAGACCAAAAGTAAAAAGACTATATATAGAGGGAAATGAGCTAATATTAAACAATTTTGGAATAGCAATAATAGGTTCAAGAAACTCATCAAAAGAAGGAGAAAAGATAACTGAGGAAATAGTAACAAAATTGGTAAAAAAGGATATTATCATAATTAGTGGACTAGCAAAAGGAATAGATTCAAAAGCACATCAAGCATGTATTAATAGCGGTGGAAAAACAATTGCAGTAATAGGAAGTGGGTTTAATAACATATACCCAAAAGAAAATGAAAAAATGTATAAAAGAATTATAGAAACAGGAGGGACAATAGTAAGCGAATATCCTCCAGATACGCCAGTAGATTCAAGAAATTTTCCAAAAAGAAATAGAATAGTGAGTGGTCTATCAGAAGGAGTAGTAATGATAGAAGGAAAATATAGAAGCGGAACAACGATTACTGCTCAATATGCATTAAATCAAAACAAAAAAGTATTTTGTTTGCCACACAGCATAAGCAATTCCTATGGAATAGGCCCCAATAGCATAATTCAAAAAGGCGGAATCTTAATAACAAAAGCAGACGATATAATAAAAGAATTCCAAAAAGATGGAATAAAATTTAAAGAAAAAGAAATAAAGAAAAATTACAAAAGCGATATTTTAAAATTACTTTCAAAAGAAATATTAACTAAAGAAGAATTAAGCATAAAAACTAACAAGAGTATTTCAGAAATAAATCAAGAACTTACAATATTAGAACTTGAAGGAATAATTACAGAAGAATATCGGGAAAGGATACAGAATAATTGAATAATAAAATACTAGGAACCCTTGGAGAGCGAATTGCAAAAATATATTTACAAATAAATGGGTATCAAATATTAAAATGCAATTTCAGATGTCGTTTTGGAGAAATAGATTTAATAGCAAAAAAAGAAGGAACATTGCATTTTATAGAAGTAAAAACAAGAACACATAGTTTTATAGAAGCGAGGCTATCGATAGGCAGTGTAAAAGAAAGACATATATGGAAAACAGCAGAGTATTACATATATATAAATAGAATAGAAAATGTTGAAATACAATTTGACGCTATAGAAGTTTATATAGAGCAAAACAGTTGGCAAATAAACTATATCCCTAAAAGCATTGAAAAATAAGGAAATAGATGGTATACTAAATTATCTAAAAAAGAAAGGAGTTCATATAATGCTAGATATTCATTATATGAGAAAAGCCTATGAAACAGAAAAAGGGAATAAGCAAATGGGTATATTATTTTACACTTGGAGTGGCAATAATATTCGTTTATAAATTTGTAAGTGACTTTGGAGCACTAGTTGCATTTATTCAAAGAATAGTATCAGTAACTATGCCATTTATAATGGGAATAATAATAGCATACTTATTTTATAGACCAGTAACCTTTATAGAAAGAAAAATGAACAAAAATAAAGTACTAGAAAAGGTTTCAAGACCGATAAGTGTATTTGCAGTATACATATTAGCTGTTGTATTAGTAGTATTGCTGATAAAATGTGTAGCACCACCAATAACTCAAAGCATTCAAGAGCTAGTAAATAATTTTCCTTCATATATAAATGATGCAAAAGAATATGTTGCAAATGCTGATGAGAATTCTATTGTAAATAAAATCAATGCAAATGAAATAATAAAGAAAGTGGAATCATTCGATATTTCATCATACTTAAGTACAGAAAGGTTATTAGAATATATCAATACAGTAATAGGTGTGTTTGGAGCAATATTCAATGTATTTGTTACAATAATTATATCGATTTACATATTACTACAAAGAGGGGAAATAAAAGAATTTTTAAAGAAAGCTGGAAAAGCCATATTTGATACTCCAACATACAATAGAGTGAGCCAATATTTTGAAAAATCAAATAAGATATTACTAGATTTTATTTATTGTCAAATAATAGATGGATTAATAATAGGAATATTAGTTGCAATAGCAATGAGCATTATTGGTGTAAAATATGCAATTATGTTAGGATTCTTTATAGGACTATTTAATATTATACCTTATTTTGGAGCAATTATAGCAATTGCAGTAGCTGTATTAATTACAGTATTTACAGGAGGAGTGGAACAAGCCTTAATAATGGCAATAACAGTTATAATTTTACAACAAATAGACTCAAATATAATAAATCCAAAAATCTTAGGTGATGGTCTAAAAATAAGTCCAATATTAGTAATATTTGCTGTAACAGTTGGAGGAGAATTCTTTGGAGTAATTGGAATGTTCTTAGCCGTACCAGTAATAGCAATTATAAAATTGTTAGTGGTAGATTTTATTGAAATAAGAGGAAAAATAAAGTCATATAGAAAACGACAAAACGAGATAATAGAAAAAGACAGTGTTTTATAAACACTGTCTTTTATTAAATATTTCAAAATAAACATTTAATGATTATAGAAATAATAGAATAGGCAGTAACTTTGTCAAATATTGACAAAAAATAAATTAGGAATATAATAACAATATATACTGAAGCAAAAAGGAGGAAAAAATGAATTTAAGAATAAAAAGAATATTATTAATAATTATAGCAATATTACTAATCTTTTTTTGCGTTCTTGCAGTAAGAGAAATATGTATACGTCATGAAAATGGATTGGATAAGTCAAATCCAATGAGCAAAGAAGAGGTTATTAAATTATTAGATAATCCAACGAATAATTACTGGATAAGACAAGTAAGCGAAGAGACAGAAGGAGTGCAGATACCAAGAGAAACACTAGCTAAAGATGGAAAAATGAAGGTATATCTTTATTCTGATCTAATTCAATGGGTAGATGCCAATACAAAAGAAATGCTTCAAATAAACAATGAAAGTAAAACAGCTTTGTTATCACACGACGGAGCAACAATTAAACAAACAACATACTTTAATGATTCATCTATCAAATATAAGTATTTGGGTGAAAAAGAAGAAAACAACAAAAAAATTATAGTAGTTGAGCTAAAAGGAAAGTCAGTAGACAGAAGGTTGACAATAAATAAAGATACTGGAATAATTGAAGGAATAAAAGAGTTTGAGAAAAAAGGTTTAATAACAACATCTATAAAAAAAGATAATATAGAAGTCCAATATGACAGCGTAACAGACGAAGATATTGCTAAACCTGATTTAACGGGATACACAATTAATGAAATAGAATAACAATATACAAAAAAAGAGAAGTAAATTATGTTACCTCTCTTTTTTATTTGAATTTAACATTTTATCTAACAAGTTAAATTATTAAACAATAGCAACAACAGCACCAGTTGCGCATAAAACAATTAATCCAGCAGCAGCAACGCCAAGTGCTAATGGTGGGAATGCTTTCTTTAAAGGCAAGTCTAAGAAGTTAGCCACTAAAGATCCAACCCAAGCTCCTGTTGTTGGAAGCGGAATTGCAACAAATACAAATAATGCAAAAGCAACTGCTGATTGAAGTTTTGGATTTTCTTGAATTTTTCTTGTTGCTTTATTTGTAGCCCAATCAATAATTCTTTTGAAAAATTTCCATCTACCAAAGAAATCAAATAATGGTCTAATATATTTTACAATAAAAAATATTGGAATAATATTACCAATAAAGCTACATATATAAGCAGACCAAGGATCAAGTCCCATAGCTACACCTAATGGAATAGCACCTCTAATCTCAATTATTGGAGTCATTCCAACTAAAACAGTTAATAAATATTTTGCAATGATTGGAATACCTTGTAATGTAGAAAAAAACGAATTTAGCATAAAATACCTCCTAATTTATTTTTAATGAATTCAAAATTTCGTCAATATGTGAAGATAAATCTAAATTAGTTGTATCAATATTAAAATCAATAACAATAAATTTAGAATCCTTTACAATCCAATATACATCAACTAGCATTGTATCTTTATAATGAAAGTTATAAGTGTAAGCTGTTAATCCATTTATTGTAGTTTCAGAAACATCAGATACTTGACTAATATTAGAAAATTTTGAAATATAATCATTTTTATCAGCTTCAATAAACTTTAATGTGTCTCTAACATTTGCATTAGAAACTTCAGAAAAATATATTGATGAACCAGTTGTTGCTGATTTTAAAACAAGTTTATAGGAATCGTCAGAAACAGTAGAAAACTCATACTCGTTTGCAACAGAAACGAAAATTGATGAATCCTCACTAGAAAACTCAACTGGCATTAATTTTTCCTTTTCTCTATTTTTTAAGATAAAGAACATAACAAGAGCAATAATTATTAGAATGATAATAATTGCAAAAAGTATAATATTTCTTTTGTTGATTAATTTATCTTTAAAAATAGTGATATCCATTAAAACTCTCCATTAATTTATAATAATTATACTCAAAAATTATAACTTAATAGAATCAAAAAAACAAGTACCTATAAAATGGAAAAAGTGACAAAAAGTACAATTGAAGCACACGAATAAATCTGATAACATTAAACATATAAAGAGTATGAAAAAGGAAGGGAAAGCAATGCAGAATATAATAAATAAGATAAAAAATATTAAGAGAATGGATAAAAAGCTTGTAAAATTAATAAATTTAGGCCAATGGATATTCTTTTTAATAAGTATATTAGGAGTAGCCATATTATACATACATTATAAACTATACATATCAGCAGAATTATATCAGATTGGAATAGAAATATTTAAAATAGGAATCATAGGTGCAATATCAGTTATATTTTGTAGTTGCAGTTTATGGATTATAAAAGAAGAAATAAATAAGAGATAAAATGTAGGTAAGGAAACAAGCAATAATAAATATAAAAGAATATAGAATGAGAGTAGGCGATAATAAAATATGAAAGAATAGAAAAGAAAGTAAAAGATAAATAATAAAAAGAAAATAAAAAAAGATAGATCCGAATTCTATCTTTTTTTATTATTATTTCATTTCATTTAATTTTTTTGCTAAATTTGATTTTTTTCTTGAAGCTGTGTTCTTTTTGATAACACCTTTTGTACAAGCTTGATCTATTTTTTTAACAGCAGCTTTGAAATTAGCTGTAGCTTCTTCTTTATTTCCTGCTTCTACAGATGCTTCAAACTTTTTAACAGCTGTTCTGTATCCTGATTTAACCATATTATTTTGTAAAGTTTTCTTTTCGATAACACTAACTCTTTTTATAGCTGATTTAATGTTTGGCATATCTCTTTGCACCTCCTCTTAGCTAAATAAGTAAATTTTACTTTTAATATTCTAACACAACAATCCTGAAAAGGCAAGAGGTTTTAAGAACTTTTTTAAAAGCAATAAATTTTTATTTGAAAAAATGTTTTAAATAAAAAAATCCACGCAAAAAATCCTCTCAATAAACTAAATTTAAACAGATATAAAAATAATATGAAAAACTTACCACTTTTTACTTAAATATTCTTGACGCCCTACGGAAATCTATGATATACTAATTAGGACAAAATTTAATATATAAAGAAAGAGGAATTAAATTTCAGAGGAACTATTTTTTAAAAATGTTTTTTAGCAGGGAATATTTTTTGAAAATAACAACCTGTTATTTAAGAAGGACTTTCTTAAAAATATATCACATACCTGCTTTAATTTTAAAAAAGTTTGTATTAACCACAAACAGAAAATAGGGGTGATTTTTTTTGGTTAAAGTTAAAGACATTAAGCACGAAAAATGTACAAGAAAAACCTTCTCTAAGATTGGTGATAGTATAGAGATCCCTAATCTTATAAAGGTTCAAAAAGATTCTTATGAGTGGTTCGTAAAAGAAGGACTTGGAGAAGTATTAAAAGATATTTCACCAATAGTTGACTACTCAGGAAACTTAGTCTTAGAATTCTTCGATTACTACATGGAAGAAAAGACAAAATATACATTAGAAGAAGCTAAAGAAAGAGACGCAACATATTCAACAAGATTACACGTTAAAGTAAGACTTATTAACAGAGAAACAGGAGAAATCAAAGAGCAAGAAATTTACTTAGGTGATTTCCCACTTATGACAGATAGCGCAACATTCGTTATCAATGGTGCAGAGAGAGTTGTAGTAAGCCAATTAGTTCGTTCACCAGGATGTTACTATGATTCAGCATATGACAAAACAGGAAAGAAGATTTATACTTCAACAGTTATGCCAATAAGAGGAGCATGGCTAGAATATGAAACAGATAGCAATGATGTATTTTGGGTAAGAATTGATAGAACAAGAAAATTACCAGTAACATCATTACTAAGAGCAATTGGACTATTAACAGATGATCAAATTATCGACTTCTTTGGTGAAGAAGATAAATTAATAGCAACAATTGCAAAAGATCCAATTAAAACACAAGAAGATGCTTTAATTGAAATTTACAAAAAACTAAGACCAGGAGAATTACCAACAGTTGATGCTGCAAGAAACTTATTCAACGGATTATTCTTTGATGACAGAAGATATGATTTAGCTAAAGTAGGTAGATACAAATATAATAAGAAATTAAATCTAGCATCAAGAATTACAAACATGGTAGCTTATGCTGATGTTATTAATCCAGAAACTGGAGAACTTTTCGTAGGAAAAGATGAAGTAATAACAAAAGAAGTTGCTGAGGAAATTCAAAATTCAGGAATAAATGTTGTAGACATCAAACATGACGATAAAAAAATTAGAATCATTGGAAACGGAACAGTTGATGTTAAAGCTTTTGTTAGTGAAGATGTATTAAAAGATGTAAAAGCAAAACAAATAAAAGAATTAGTAAATTATGAAGTTTTGAAAAATATCTTAGAAAATACAGAAGAAAAAGACTTAGCCAAAGTAATCGATGAAAGAATAGATGAATTAGTTCCTAAACATGTTACAACTGAAGATATCTTAGGATCAATCAGTTACTTATTAAACCTAGATCATGGAATAGGAAAAACAGATGATATAGACCACTTAGGAAACAGACGTATTAGATGTGTAGGTGAATTATTACAAAACCAATTCAGAATTGGTTTAACAAGACTTGAAAGAGTTGTTCGTGAAAGAATGACAATCCAAGATTTAGACGTAGTAACACCACAAACATTAATTAACACAAAACCAATTACATCATCAATCAGAGAATTCTTTGGAAGCTCTCAATTATCTCAATTCATGGATCAATCAAACCCATTGTCTGAATTAACTCATAAGAGAAGAATTTCAGCATTAGGACCTGGTGGATTATCAAGAGATAGAGCTGGATTCGAAGTTCGTGATGTTCACTATACTCACTATGGTAGACTATGTCCAATAGAATCTCCAGAAGGACCAAACATTGGACTTATTTCTGCATTAACAACATTTGCTGTTATCAACGAATATGGATTTGTTGAAACACCATATAGAAAAGTTGATAAAGCAACAGGAAAAGTTACAGATGAAGTTGAATATATGACAGCTGATACAGAAGATGCATATATAATAGCTCAAGCATCTGAACCTCTTGACGAAGAAGGAAGATTTGTTAATGACAGAATCAGAGTTAGATACTTAAATGAAATCATCGAAGTTGAAAAAGACAAAGTTGATTACGTTGATGTATCACCAAAACAATTAGTTTCAGTTGCTGCTGCAATGATACCTTTCTTGGAGCACGATGATGCTAACCGTGCCTTGATGGGTGCAAACATGCAACGTCAGGCTGTACCACTTATGATTACAGATTCACCAATAGTTGGAACTGGAATTGAATATAGAGCAGCAAAAGACTCAGGAGTTGTAGTTCTTGCTGACGAAGACGGAGAAGTTACAAGAGTAGTTTCAGACGAAATAAGAATCAAAAATAAAAAAGGTGAAGAAAAAGTATATCACCTACGTAAATTCAAGAGAACAAATGGTGCAACATGTATAAACCAAAGACCAATCGTTAAGAAAGGCGAAATAGTTAAGAGAGGAGACATCATCGCTGACGGACCTGCTACAGACAAAGGTGAGATGGCTCTTGGTAAAAACTTACTTATCGCATTCACAACTTGGGAAGGTTACAACTACGAGGATGCTATTTTGTTAAATGAAAGATTAGTTAAAGAAGATGTATTAACATCTATACATATTGAAGATTACGACTGCGAATGTCGTGATACAAAATTAGGACCAGAAGAAATCACAAGAGACATACCAAACGTTGGTGAAGATAGCTTAAAAGACCTTGATGAAGACGGTATCATCAGAGTTGGTGCTGAAGTTAGACCAGGAGATATCCTAGTTGGAAAAGTTACTCCAAAAGGAGAAACAGAACTAACAGCAGAAGAAAGACTATTAAGAGCAATATTTGGTGAGAAAGCTAGAGAAGTTAGAGATACATCATTACGTGTACCTCACGGAGAAGCTGGAACAATCGTTGATGTTAAAGTATTCACTAGAGAAAATTCAGACGAATTAGGACCTGGTGTAAATAAAGTAATAAGAGTTTATATAGCTCAAAAGAGAAAAATATCTGTTGGTGATAAAATGGCTGGACGTCACGGAAACAAAGGTGTTATTTCAAGAATATTACCTGAAGAAGATATGCCATTTATGCCAGATGGAACACCAGTAGATGTTGTATTAAACCCATTAGGTGTACCTTCTCGTATGAACTTAGGACAGGTGCTTGAAGTTCACTTAGGTGCTGCAGCTAGATTATTAAATTGGAAAGTAGCAACACCAGTATTTGATGGTGCATCAGAAGAAGATATTGAAGAATGTCTACAAATGGCTGGATTAGAGTCAAACGGAAAAACAGTTCTATATGATGGTAGAACAGGTGAACCATTTGATAAGCCAATTACAGTTGGTGTAATGTACATGTTAAAACTTCACCACTTAGTTGATGATAAAATACATGCTCGTTCAACTGGACCATACTCATTAGTTACACAACAACCACTTGGTGGTAAAGCTCAATTCGGTGGACAGAGATTTGGTGAAATGGAAGTTTGGGCACTTGAAGCTTACGGTGCAGCTTACACATTACAAGAAATCTTAACAGTAAAATCTGATGATGTTGTAGGTAGAGTAAAAACTTATGAAGCAATCGTAAAAGGTGAAAACATCCCAGAACCAGGAATACCAGAATCTTTCAAAGTATTAGTAAAAGAGCTTCAATCATTAGGATTAGACGTAAGACTATATTCAGACGACAACGAAGAATTGGAATTACAAGAACACGTTGAAGAAGGAATAGAACTTACAGAAGAACAAGGTAGACAAATGATGGAACAAGAAATGTTAGAAGAACAAAACCTAACAGAAGTTCCAGAAGAAGAATTAGATAGCGACTTAGATGATGAAGACGTTGATATAGACAATTTAGAAACAGATGGATTATTTGATACATTATTAGAAGATGATGATCTAGATCCAAATGCATTACTTGGAGATATCGATACAGACGAGTAAAAATAGAGGGGAACAAGGGTGATTAAAAATCACCCACCCCATATAATAAATGTTAAAATAACTGAATACTTATTCATAATTTTATTAAGATAGCATAGAAGAGTGCACAGCAGTGTAAATTTTAATAAAAGAATGGATGCCAAAAATAATTTAAGGGGGCTACCATAAAAGTATGGAGGAATTAGAAAGGTTTAACAAAATTAAAATCGGTTTAGCATCAGATGAGAAAATTAGAGAATGGTCTCATGGAGAAGTAAAAAAACCAGAAACAATAAACTACAGAACATTAAAACCAGAAAAAGATGGACTTTTCTGTGAAAAAATATTTGGTCCAACAAAAGACTGGGAATGTCATTGTGGTAAATATAAAAGAGTAAGATATAAAGGAATAGTTTGCGACAGATGTGGTGTTGAAGTAACAAAAGCTAAAGTAAGACGTGAAAGAATGGGACACATTG
Organism: uncultured Clostridia bacterium; assembly: GCA_934130285.1. Lineage (GTDB taxonomy): Bacteria > Bacillota > Clostridia > TANB77 > CAG-508 > UMGS1994. The sequence continues at coordinate 101,319 of CAKOXT010000003.1, forward strand.
AATTAGCTGCTCCAGTAGCACATATTTGGTATTTCAAAGGAATACCAAGTAGAATAGCATTATTGCTAGATATCTCACCAAGAGAATTAGAAAAAGTTATTTATTTTGCATCATATATAGTTACAGATAAAGGAACATCTGGATTATTGAAATGCCAAATAATAAATGAAAAAGAATACCATGAAGCTGTTGAAAAATACGGAAGAGGATCTTTCAAAGCAGAAATGGGAGCTGAAGCAATCAGAAAATTATTAACAGAAATTGATATTGAAAAATTATCAGAAAAATTAAAGAAAGAATTAGTAAAAGCTTCAGAGCAAAAGAAAGCTAAAATAGCAAAAAGATTGGATACAGTAGAAAGCTTCAGATTATCAGGAAATAAACCAGAATGGATGATCATGAATGTTGTTCCTGTACTTCCACCAGAACTAAGACCAATGGTTCAATTAGATGGTGGTAGATTTGCTACATCAGATTTAAATGATTTATATAGAAGAGTAATAAACAGAAATAACAGATTAAAAAGATTATTAGAATTAGGTGCTCCAGAGATAATTGTAAGAAACGAAAAGAGAATGTTACAAGAATCTGTAGATGCATTAATAGATAACGGAAGACGTGGAAGACCAGTAACAGGTGCTGGAAATAGACCATTAAAATCTATTTCAGACATGTTAAAAGGAAAACAAGGTAGATTCCGTCAAAACTTATTAGGAAAGAGAGTTGACTATTCTGGACGTTCAGTTATTGTTGTTGGACCAGAATTGAAAATATATCAATGTGGACTTCCTAAAGAAATGGCAATTGAATTATTCAAACCATTCGTTATGAAAGAATTGGTTGGAAGAGGAATTGCTCACAATATTAAAAATGCAAAGAGAATGGTAGAAAAATTAAGACCAGAAGTTTGGGATATATTAGAGTACGTTATAAAAGATCACCCAGTATTATTAAACCGTGCTCCAACACTACACAGACTTGGTATTCAAGCATTCGAACCAGTACTAGTTGAAGGTAGAGCTATCAAATTACACCCATTAGTATGTACAGCATTCAACGCTGACTTCGATGGTGACCAGATGGCTGTTCACGTACCATTAACACCAGAAGCTCAAGCAGAAGCAAGATACTTAATGCTTTCAGTAAATAACTTATTAAAACCACAAGATGGTAAACCAGTTACAGTACCTACACAGGATATGATTCTTGGTGCATACTACTTAACAGTTCAAATTGATGGTGAAAAAGGTGAAGGAATGTACTTCTCTGATAAAGATGAAGCTTTAATGGCTTATCAAAACGGAGATGTTGGATTACACTGTAAAGTTAAAGTAAGAATGAGTAAAGAAATCAATGGAGAAATCAAAACAAAGACAATAGATGCAACAGTTGGTAGAATTATCTATAATGAAGGAATTCCACAAGATTTAGGATTTGTAGATAGATCTGATCCAGAAAAGGCATTTGATCTTGAAATTGACTTCCCAGTTATCAAGAAAAACTTAGGAACAATCATTGCAAAATGTATAAATGTTCATGGTTTATCAAAATCAGCTGAAGTTCTAGATTATATCAAAGCAACTGGTTACAAATACTCAACAAAAGGTGCTATCACAGTGTCTGTTGCTGATGTTGCCGTACCAGAAGCTAAGAAAGAAATATTAGCAAAAGCTGATCAAGATGTAGAAAATATAAGAAAACAATTCAAACGTGGTTTGATAACAAACGAAGAAAGATACGACGCTGTTATCAAAGTTTGGGAAAAAGCAACTAAAGACGTTACAGAAGCTATGAAAGATAACTTCGATGATTTGAACCCAATTTACATGATGGCACAATCAGGAGCCAGAGGTAACATGAACCAGTTAAGACAAATCGCTGGTATGCGTGGACTTATGGCCGATACATCAGGTAAAGCCGTTGAAATCCCTATCAAATCATGCTTCCGTGAAGGTCTAGATGCATTAGAGTACTTCATTTCATCACACGGTGCTAGAAAAGGTCTTGCTGATACAGCCTTAAGAACTGCCGATTCTGGATACTTAACAAGAAGACTTGTTGATGTTTCACAAGACTTAATCATCAGAGAAGATGATTGTGGAACTCACGATGGAATAGAAGTTGAAGAAATTAGAGATGGAAATCAAGTACTAGAAAAACTAGACGAAAGACTAGTAGGTAGATACTTAGTTGACGACTTATACGATCCAGAAACAAAAGAATTATTATGTGATACAAACACAATGATCACAGATGATTTAGCTAAGAAGATTATGAACAGTGGAATTACTAAAGTAAAAGTTAGATCAATTCTTGGATGTAGAAGTAAATATGGAGCTTGTAGCAAGTGCTATGGTATGGGACTAGCAACAAGACAAAGAGTAGCAATAGGAGAATCTGTTGGAATTATAGCTGCACAATCAATTGGTGAGCCTGGTACACAGCTTACAATGAGAACTTTCCATACTGGTGGTGTAGCTGGAGGAGATATCACACAAGGTCTTCCTAGAGTTGAGGAGTTATTTGAAGCTAGAAACCCTAAAGGTTTAGCTACAATAACTGAAATAGATGGTAAAGTTACAATAAATGATGACAAGAAGAGAAAAGAAGTAACTGTAGTTGGAAAAGACGATGCTAAGACATACGTAATTCCATTTGGTTCAAAACTAAAAGTAAAAGAAGGAGACGAGATAAAAGCTGGTGCTCCACTTACAGAAGGAAGTATTAACCCTAACGAAATACTTGCAATCAATGGACCAGAAGGAGTTTATAACTATATTATTTCTGAAGTTCAAAAAGTTTATAGAAACCAAGGTGTTGATATCAACGATAAACACATCGAAGTTATAACAAAACAAATGCTTAATAAAGTAAGAGTTGAAGACGCTGGAGATACAGGATTATTCACAGCTTCACTTGTAGATATGTATGAATTCGAAGATGCAAATAATAAAGCAATCGAAGAAGGAAAGAGACCTGCAAAAGGAAGAAGAGTATTACTTGGAATCACAAAAGCATCTTTAGCAACAGACAGTTTCTTATCAGCTGCATCATTCCAAGAGACAACAAAAGTCTTAACAGAAGCAGCAATCAAAGGTAAGACAGACGAATTATTAGGATTAAAAGAAAATGTTATTATTGGTAAATTAATCCCAGCTGGAACTGGTTTGAAAAAATACAAAAACTTAAAAATTAACACAGAAGTAAAAAAAGAAGAACCTGAAGAAGCTCCAGTAGAACAAGAAGAAACAGAAAATGCATAAATAAAAAATAAGCCTCTTAGCTAAAAAGTTAAGAGGCTTTTTGTTATTTAAAATAGAATCCTTTAAGAACTATATATTGATAAAAACGTAAAAAGAAGATATAATACCAAAAGCATTAAATTTAGAAAGGAAGATATGTCGGTGGGAAGTATATTAAAAAAGTATTTAGCATATGAAGGAAAAGTAGCAATAACAGTAATAGAATCAACACAAATAGTTGAAGAAGCCAGAAAAATTCATGATCTAACACCAACTACAACAGCAACACTAGGAAGACTATTAACAGCTACAGCATTATTAGGAAGCGATTTAAAAAATGAAACAGATAGTATAAGTGCTCAAATCAAAGGCAATGGACCAATTGGATCTATGGTAGCAGTTTCAGATAGCTTGCCAAGAGTCAGAGCGTACATTCAAAATCCACATATAGAATTGCCATTAAATCAAAACGGAAAAATAGATGTAGGGGGAGCAGTAGGAAAAAACGGATATCTAAATATAATAAAAGATATAGGAATGAAAGAGCCATATATAGGAATAGTTCCATTAACAAGTGGAGAAATAGCAGAAGATTTTGCAAGATATTTTGTTGAATCAGAACAAAAAAGATCTGCAATTGCACTAGGAGTTTTAGTAAATAAAGATGGAGTAAAGAAAGCAGGAGGATATCTAATCACACTAATGCCAGACGCTACAGACGAAATTGTAACAAAACTCGAAGAAAATATAGCAAAAGTGCCATCTATAAGCAAAATGTTAGATGAAAATAAAAAAATAGACGAAATTGCAACAATTATAACAGGAGATGACGATATACAAGAGATTGAAGAAAACACATCTCCAAAATATGAATGCAATTGTAATCGTGATAAGTTTGAAAAAGGATTAATTTCCTTAGGGAAAAGCGAACTAGAAGAAATTGCAAAAGAAGAAAAAACTATCGAAACAGTATGCCATTTTTGCAATAAAAAATACACTTTTGACAAAGACGAAATTCAAAAATTAATAGACAAAATGTAGTAAAATGTCATTTGTTACTAAAATGAAATTCTTCTGTAATTGACTTATAATATATCGGAATTTATAATTAGTTCACTTTTGAAAGTCAAGAGGAGAATGAAAGTGGAAGAGATAATTGAAAAAAAAGAAATCAAGTTAAATGTTAATAATGAACTTGAAAAAATTAATAGCAGAACAATTTTTGAATTTAAAAAAACTATGGATAATTTTGATTTGAAAAAAATCAAAGCATATAAAATAAAAGATGGCGAAAGAACAGTTAGTGTTTTATTCTATGATAATGATTTTTTTGCAATAGATAGAGTAAATTTTAAAGATGGTTATGAATACAATCCAGATAAAGAGTTCTTTGGAATATCAGAAAACTTAAATTATAGAATAAAGAAAATTCCTAATGTTGCTAAAACAAGAAAGATATTAAACATAGAAGATATAGAAACAAGAATATACGATGTTTCAGAATATATTATACTTCTAAAGAAAGAAAATCTACGAGTTTTAAGAGTAAATGGAAGTAGTGACATTCAAGATATAAAGCACGAAGAATATAAAATTAATCTTGAAAATGTTGAAAAAGAAATTGAAAACTTAGAATTTGAAGAAGAAGAAAAACTTAAAGAAGAAAGAAGTATAAAAAATAGAATAAGAAAAATAACAGAAAAGGCGAGAACATTAATAGTTGAACCATTTAAACTATTGAGAAACAAATTAATGAAAACAAATCAAGTAAAAATGTTGTCAGATGGAAAACATAGTATATTTGATAAAGAAGATTAAAAATTAACGCACCTTTGAATATTAGATGAACAATAATATTCAAAGGTGTATTTTTTTATCAAAATGAATTAACAAATAAAAAGGTGTATTTATTAATCAAAACGAATTAATAAATAAATTAAAGAGAAGGAAAAATAGATATAAAAGTAACAAAAAATTAAGCAAAAGCCTGTATTTAGCATATAAAAGATTGATTTTTTCAATGTTTAGTTATATAATAAACATTATTTGAAAGGAGATGGAATATATGCAAATTGAAGATAAAGATGTTCTACATATAGCAAAATTAGCTCGTTTAAAATTAGCAGACAATGAGTTAGAAAACTACAAGAAAAATTTACAAGAAATATTAGATTTTGCAGATACTATAAACCATGTAAACACAGATGATATTGGAGAGACAATAGGTATTAATGAGAATTATAATGTATTTAGAAAAGATGAAATAGTACAAAATAGTGATAAAGATGAATTATTAGCAAACGCACCAAGCCAAGACGAAGGAATGTTTAGAATACCAAAAGTTATAAATTAACAAAAATATTTAAGATTCAATAAAAATCACGAAGATGGAAATATAAAGAGAGTATATTCTTGGCCTCATATATATCAAGAATATCAAAACACTATGAAAGGGGAAATATAATGGAAATCTACGAACTTACAGTACATGAGTTGATGGATAAATTAGAGAAAAAAGAACTTACATCAACACAAATAACAGAAAGCTATTTAAAAAGAATAGAAGAAAAAGAAAAAGACGTACAAGCATTTGTAACAATAACAGCAGATGAAGCTCTTAAACAAGCAAAAGAAATAGATGAAAATCCTTCAGAAAGAACAGGAAAATTAGCCGGAATACCAATAGGTATAAAAGATAATATGTGTACAAAAGGTATAAAAACAACATGTAGTTCAAAAATGCTAGAAAACTTTGTATCACCATATGACGGAACAGTAGTAAAAAAATTAAAAGATGAAAAAATGATTTCATTAGGAAAATTAAACATGGATGAATTTGCAATGGGAGGTTCAACAGAATATTCATACTTCCATCCAACACACAATCCATGGAACTTAAATAAAGTACCAGGAGGATCTTCAGGAGGAAGCGCAGCAGCAGTCGCAGCAAACTTAGTGCCATGGGCACTTGGAAGTGACACAGGTGGATCAATTCGTCAACCATCTTCACTTTGCGGTGTTGTTGGATTAAAACCAACTTATGGTCTAGTTTCAAGATATGGATTAGTTGCATTCGCATCATCACTAGATCAAATAGGACCAATAACAAAAGACGTAGAAGATAGTGCAATTTTATTAAATGTAATAGCAGGACATGATGAAAAAGATACAACATCAGTAAATTTAGAGAAAAAAGATTATACAAAGAGCTTAGTAAAAGATGTTAAAGGATTGAAAATAGGATTACCAAAAGAATTTATCGGCGAAGGAATAAATGAAGAAGTAAAACAAGCTATATTAGAAACTGCTAAAAAATACGAAGAATTAGGTGCAACAGTTGAAGAATGTAGTTTAGACATTGGAAAAGAAGCATTAGCTGTTTACTATATTATTGCCTGTGCAGAAGCAAGTTCAAACTTAGGTAGATTTGATGGAATTAGATACGGATACAGATCAGAAAAATTTGATAATTTAAGAGAGATATATATAAACTCAAGAACAGAAGGATTTGGACCAGAAGTAAAGAGAAGAATTATATTAGGAACTTACGTATTATCATCTGGATACTATGATGCATATTACAAAAAGGCTCAAAAAGTTAGAACAGTAATAAGAAACGAATATCAAAAATTATTCGAAAAATATGATTTAATTCTAACACCAACATCACCAACAGTAGCATTTGGAATAGGTGAAAAATCTAACAATCCACTTGAAATGTATTTAGCTGATATATGTACTGTACCTGTTAATATTGCTGGATTGCCAGGAATGAGCATACCTGTATCTTTAGATAAACAAGGAATGCCAATAGGAATTCAACTTATCGGAAAACATTTCGATGAAGAAACAATATTCAGAGCAGCATATACATTAGAACAAGAAGTTAAATTCAGAGAGAAATATAAACCAGAGTTTAAAAAATAGAAATCACTAACCTAAAAAGCAAAATAAAGGAGGAAACAAAGATGTCACTAGAAGATTACGAGGTAGTAATAGGACTAGAAGTACACTGCGAACTATCAACAAAAACAAAGATATTCTGTTCATGTCCTACAGAATTTGGTGGAGAGCCAAACACACACTGCTGCCCAATATGTATGGCAATGCCAGGAACATTACCAGTGTTAAATGAAAAAGTCCTAGAATATGCTGTAAAAGCAGGTCTTGCAACAAATTGTACAATATCTCAAAACAGTAAAAATGATAGAAAAAATTATTTCTATCCAGACTTACCTAAAGCATACCAGATATCTCAATATGACATGCCATTATGCCAAAATGGACATGTAGATATAGAAGATGAAAACGGAGAAAAGAAAACTATAAGAATTTTAAGAATTCATATAGAAGAAGATGCTGGAAAATTAAATCATGATGAATATGGAAGAGGAAGCTTTGTAGATCTAAACAGAGCTGGAGTTCCACTAATAGAAGTAGTTTCAGAACCAGACTTGAGAAGTGCTGAAGAAGCTGAAAACTATTTAAGAAAATTAAAATCAATATTTGAATATATCCAAATTTCAGACTGTAAAATGCAAGAAGGTTCACTAAGAGCTGATGTTAACGTTTCAGTTAGAAAGAAAGGCGCAACAGAATTTGGAACAAGAACAGAAATGAAAAACATGAACTCATTCAGATCAATAGTTAGAGCAATCAAATATGAAGCTGAAAGACAAGTAGAAGTAATAGAAAACGGTGGAACAATTACACAGGAAACATTAAGATGGGATGACGTATCAGGAAAAACATTCCCAATGAGAGATAAAGAAGATGCTCAAGACTACAGATATTTTCCAGACCCAGACCTAGTTGCAATAAAGCTATCTGATGAGTATATTGAAAATATCAGAAAGAACCTACCAGAGTTACCAGAAGTTAAAAAAGCTAGATATATCAGTGATTTTGAATTATCTGAAAAAGCTGCAAACTTTGTAACTTCTTCAAAATATTATTCAGATATATTTGACGAAGCAACAGAAAAATCTAAAAATCCAAAAGCAGTAAGTAACTGGTTAATGTCAGATATAGCAAGAATCTTAAATGAAAAAGAAGAAGAAGCTGACAAAATTCCATTCACAGGAAAAGAACTTGGAGAATTAGTAGAATTAATTGATAAAGGAACAATAAGCAATAGCATAGGAAAGAAAGTTCTTGACGAATTATTTGAAAATCCAAAAGCTCCAAGCGAAATAATAAAAGAAAAAGGATGGATTCAAATTTCTGATGAAGGAGCAATCAAAGAAGTTGTATTACAAGTTTTAGAAAACAACCCACAATCAGTAGCAGACTACAAAGCAGGAAAAGACAGAGCGTTAGGATTCTTAGTAGGTCAAGCAATGAAAGCTACAAAAGGAAAAGCAAATCCACAAATGCTTAACAAAATGTTCATAGAAGAATTAAATAAATAAAATAAAAAGAGATATTCAAAATTTAAGAATATCTCTTTTTGAAATTCTAATTAATATTTACTTATAAAAATGCCCTCAAATTATATAAATAATTGAGGGCATTTCAAATATACTGTTTCATAATTTAATTAAAAATCTAAAAAGAAACCTTAACATTTTGCTTAGCTTCTTCATTGTCAACTTTAAATAATTCTTCTGACTTGAAATTAAACATTCCAGCGATTATATTATTTGGAAAGATTTCTAATTTTGTATTATATGCTGTAGTTACATTGTTATAAGATTCTCTAGAATAAGCAATTTTAGACTCTGTATTAGAAAGCTCTTCTTGCAAACTCATAAAATTAGCATTAGCTTTTAAATCTGGATAATTTTCTGCAACTATTGATATTGCACTTAAAGTAGAAGTTAATTCATTCTCAAGTTTTGCTTTCTCAGAAATAGAAGAAGCATTTCCCCAAGAAGAACGAAGTTCAGTAACCTTAGTTAATACTGATTCTTCATGATTCATATATCCTTTAACTGTTTCAACTAAATTAGGAATTAAATCAAATCTTCTTTGCAATTCCACATCAATTTGTGACCATGCATTATGAACATTATTTCTTGCTGATACAAGTGAATTGTAAGTAATCATCACAAAAATAGCAAAGATAATAACAAGAAGAATGATAGTTAAAATAACTGGCATAAGTTTCCCTCCTTATATACGGATTAAATTTTTGTATTTATAAATGGATAATAGCATATACAAATAAAAAATACAAGAAAAAATATTATTAAAAAGTTATAAATAGCATAATAGAAGCATATAATTAATATATAAGAATATGCCAAAAAATGAAACCTTACTACGGAAAGAACTACACGAGATAGCCCAAAAGTTGACAAATTGCAACAAAAAGAGTATAATCTATTTGTTATTTCTAAAGGGAGGAATATATGAAAACAGAAGAAAGCTTATCCAAAGGGATAATAAAAAGAATTGTTTTTATAACTTTAGTATTAGTAGTCTTATTAGGAATTGGTGTTCTAGCAGGAACACAATCAGTAAACAGTGTAACAATAAAGTTTTCTGATAATACAGAATTAACAGTAATAACATCTAAAACAAATGTAAATGATATTTTAAAAGAAAATAATATTTACATTTTAGATGAAGAAAGTGTTACACCAAGCTTTGAAGAAAATATTGATTCAAGCAAAACAATAACAATATCAAGAAAAGGTACAGAAAAAGTACAAAGTACATCAGAAGAAACAACATCAGAAGTAATTGAAAGTAACGAAATATTAGATTCAAACGATGGCGTAATAGTTGAAAAAATCGTAAAAGAAACAGTGGAAATACCTTTTGAAACAATAACAAAAGAAGTTTCATCAACAACAGGTGAAAAAACAAACAAAGTTGTTCAAGAAGGTCAAAATGGAATTAAAGAAATAACATATAAAGTTAAATATCAAAATGATGTTGAAATCGAAAGAACTCAAATATCTGAAACAGTTGTACAAGAACCAGTTAACAAAATTGTACAAGTTACAGCACAAGTTAGTAGCAGATATGCAGTAAGTAGAAACCTTGGTGCATCATCAGCAAGTGCAGCTGAAGCACAAGCTTATGCTAGAGAAAGATGTACTGCATACGGATGGAGCGAAAACGATTATTATAACTTAGTTTCTTTATGGAATAAAGAAAGTCACTGGAATATGTATGCGCAAAATAGTAGATCAGGAGCATATGGAATTCCACAAGCATTGCCTGGAAGTAAAATGGCAAGTGCCGGAAGCGATTACTTAACAAACTATAAAACTCAAGTAAATTGGGGACTAAGCTACATTAAAGGAAGATATGGAAACCCAACAATGGCTTTATATCATTCACAAGCCACAGGTTGGTATTAATACTAAAAATAAATACAAGAGAGAGAAGATATAATATCTTCTCTTTTTGTTTTGTTATAAAACTAGATATGCATAAGTGTTGCTTATAATTAGCACTAAAGAATATATAATAATTAAATCAAGCAACAAAAACAGGTATCATAAAGATACCTGCAATAAAACTAAGTTATTCAAAAATACTAAATATAGCGGAGAAAATAGATTTAATCAAATCAACAATAAGCTTAATAACAAAATTTTCATTATATAAATTTATACAATATTTATGAATAGGTGGAATAAAAAATAATATAACACATATTAATATTGCAATTAATATAGCTAGCGCTAATTGAGCAACACGCTTAAATGTCCATTTATATTTTAGTTTGTAACCTCTTTCTCTAAGATAACTATCATAAGCTTCAAGATATCTTTCTTGAAGTTTATTTTGCAATTTTTTTCTAGTTTTGTCATCCATATTTTTAGTGTTAATAAAGAAATTGTCATTTGGATCTGTATAATACCCGTTCGAATATGAAATTTTATTATAATTATTAAATTGCTTATTTAAATCATCTGCTGTTTGTTGATTAGAATTTGGTGAAGATGTTTTTTGAGATGAATAAGAAGCTTTTCTTTGTTCTATTTCTCTTTTTTTAGCTAAAATAGAATCATAATTACTTCTTTTAGAATCATCCATAAGAACTTCAAAAGCTTCATTAATTTCTTTCATTTTCTGTTCAGCTTCTTTTAAATTATCTTGATTCAAATCAGGATGATATTTTTTAGCAAGTGCTTTATGTGCTTTTTCAATTACTTCTTTAGAAGCTTTTTCACTAACTTCTAATACTTCATAATAATTAATCATTTTTTTCTCCTTAGTATTTTAAAAAAATTATAACATTTAAAGAAAAATAAAACAATAAATCTTATTGACTAAAAAAATAAAAATATATAATATATAATTATATTAAAGATAGGTGGTAAAAATGGAAAAATTAAAAAGAAATAGTGGAATTACTCTAACTATGCTTACAATAAGTGTAGTTGTAATGCTGATAATTGCTTCAATCCTAACATATGTTTCAATGAATAATGAAAATTTAATGGTCAATGCAGAACATACAAAATTCAAAGAAACAGTGACTGACCTAGAAGCAAAAGTAAAACAAAAAATCATATTAAAACAAGAAATGGCTGGAAAAGAAGATATAACGTTAACAGAAGATGAACAACAAGAAATTCTTGGAGAATATTATCCAGATAAGTTTGTAGTAAAAGATCAAAATTTATGTTATAAAACTACAGGAAATTTTTCAAATGATGAAAAAGAGATACTTAAAGAATTAGAAATTACAGCAACTAATAATTGAAAAAAACAATAAGATAATATAAAATATGAAAAAAAGAAAAGGAGACAGAAATGGAAAAAATTAGAGGCTTTGAAATAGCAAAAGGATTTGAAAATAAGGAAATTAATTTGCCAGAAAGAAAAACTAAAAATTCAGCAGGATATGATGTTGAAGCGGCAGAAGATTGCGTAATACCAGCATTTAAATTTGGTCAAAAACCAACATTAGTAAAAACAGGAATAAAAGCATATATGCCATCAGATGAATATTTAATGCTATGCAATAGAAGTTCAAACCCAGGTAAAAAAGGGTTAGTACTAGCAAATAGTGTCGGAATTGTAGATAGTGATTATTATGGAAATCCAGACAATGATGGAGTAATCATGTATGCATTTTACAATTTCTTTGAAAAAGATTTAGAAATAAAAAAAGGTGATATTATAGGACAAGCTATATTCCAAAAATACTATATATCAGATGATGATAAAGCTGAAGGAGAAAGAGTAGGCGGATTTGGCTCAACAAGCAAATAAAAATATTATCCGAGTAGGGGAATTTATGTGAATTTATTCTGGAAATTTCTTTGACTTTTGGCAGATTTTGTTGTATAATAAGAATGTGCTAAAAATAAAATTTACCTGAAAGGAGTGAGTCTTACATGTTTAATGTAGGTGACAAAGTAGTTTATCCAATGCATGGCGCTGGAGTAATAGAAGCAATAGAAGAGAAGGCGATTCTTGATGAGAGACAATCTTATTACATCATCAAAATGCCAGGCGAGGTAAAGGTTATGGTTCCTACTGCAAAGGCAGAAGAAATCGGAGTAAGAAATATCATAGACAAGGCATCCGCAGAAAAAGTAATTGAAGTTTTGGAACAAGAAAGCACAGAAATGTCTATGAACTGGAACAAAAGATATAGAGACAATATGGAAAAAATGAAAACTGGAAACATTTATGAAGTTGCAGACATTGTTAGAAATTTAAGTTTCAAACAAAAAGAAAAAGGATTATCTACTGGAGAGAAAAAGATGCTTTTAAATGCTAAACAAATTTTAGTAAGTGAATTAGTATTAGCAGAACAAAAAGAGTTAAATGAAATAGAATCAATAGTAGAAAATAAAATAAATGCTTCATATGCAGAACATTTAGCAACAATTGAACAAAATACAGCAGAAGAAAATATTGTTAAAAAATTTATACCTTTAAATTAATTAAACAAATATAAAATATAAAAAAGAAGTGGAAACACCTCTTTTTTTATACCCTAAAATAAAAAAGTAATTACATTTAGTTTACATATATGTACAAAGGAAAAAGGAGATGTTATAATAAAAAAGAATAGGAAGGTAAAAAAGAGTGAATCAGATTCTAATAACAGAAAAACTATATATTACACCAGAACTTAAAAGACAGAAAAAGTTATATAAAATTGACTTCATAATTTCTGTTTTTTTGCTATGCCTATTATGTTCATATTACATATATGCCGAATATGATAAATATTCTGGAGAGAAAAAATCACAAGAAATATTGGCTAATATGGAAATACCAGATTCCATTCAAAGTACATATGTATATGATGATACAACAGTAAAAGTAGAAGATAATGAAAAAATAGTTGTAATTTTAAATGATGAAGATTCAGCATCTTTAATAGATACATCAAACCTAAGTAGTTCTTCAAAGTATACAAGTACAAAAGTTACACCTAAAAATGTAATGAAAACAGATAGTGGTGAAGAATATTATGCAATTGCTACTATAAATATACCAAAATTAGATTGGGATGAACCATATCCAATTTTAGATCATTGGTCAAATGACTTATTAAAGATTTCACCATGTAAGTACCACGGTGCAGATCCAAATGAAGTTGGTAACTTTTGTATAGTTGGACACAATTATAGAAATTCATTATTCTTCAGCAAGGTTCCAACACTTGAAAATGGAGATTCAATAGAAATAACAGATAACTATGGTAGAAAGATTAATTACATTGTATATGATAAACATGTGGTAAATGAAGATAACACGAAAGATACATCTCAAGTAACACATGGAAAGAAAGAAATAACAATAATAACATGTACAAACGATAGTAAAAATAGAGTAATAGTAAAAGCAAGAGAAGAAGGAAAATAAAAATATAGTCACATTCTTAAAATGTGGCTATATTTTTTATTTTTATAGAAAAGTTATATTGAAAAAAAAATATCTATAATGTATAATACATACGTTAAATTAACTAAAGAAGATAGGAGTAAAATATAAATGGGTGAAATTTTTTCATCATTAGATGTGACTGCTGTACTTACATATAGTATAGCGTTAGCGATAATATTAGGTTCTAGATTGGTTAGTCCAATAATTTCTAGAATAGTTATTTATATTTTTCATAAATTATTTAAAATAGAAACTAGAACAGTAGAAAGTGGATTCTACGGTCCAATGAAATTTGTAATTACACTTATTGGTTTTGGTTTAGCCATACATTTTTTAAAAATGCCAGTAGGAGTAGTAAATCTTTACTATAAAATATTCAAAACACTTTTAATATTAGCCATAGCAAAAGCTTTGTCAAATTCATTAAAACCAGATTCAACATTTTTTACAAAACTAGAAGCTAATACGAATTTTAATGGTAATGAAGCATTAAATGCATTTATAGGAAAAATTTTAAAAGCTTTAATATATATAGTGGCAGCATTCATGATACTTTCTGATTTTAATTATGATTTAGGAGGTTTAGCAACAGGTTTAGGATTAGGAAGTGCTGTAGTTGCATTAGCTGCACAGGATTTCGTAAAAAGCTTAATAGGTGGATTTACAATAATAACAGATAAACCTTTCGAAATTGGAGATTATATTGAGGTAGGAACATTTCAAGGAACAGTAATAGATATAACATTTAGAAGCACTAGATTAAAAGCTGTAAACAACACAGAAATTTCATTACCTAATTCAGTAATAGTTACAGAGTATGTTAAAAATTGGAGTAAACTAGAACAAAGAAGATTAGACATGAAGTTAAGAATTAGTTTAAATTCAAATGCAGAAACAATAAATAGATGCATTTCTAAAATAAAGACTGTGTTAAAAGCACATCCAAACATATTAGAAGAAACCGTTGTAGTATATTTTGATAGCATCGAAAGTGATGCAAATGTAATATCTTTATATGCCTATATGAATACAGCAGATTATGCAAAATACCTAGCTGTCAAAGAAGAAGTAAATTGCGATATTTTATCAGTTTTAGAAAGAGAAAATATTGAGCTAGTATACCCAACACAAAAAGTATATATGAAAGCATTATAATTTGGTTAATAAAAGGGGATAATATGGGAATAGGACTAGCATTGGCAGGAGGAGGATTAAAAGGTGTTGCACATATAGGTGCACTAAAAGCCTTAGAAGAATTAGGAATAGATATAGATTATATTACAGGAACAAGTTCAGGAGCAATTTTTGCTGCAATGTACGCAATGGGTTATACAACGGATGAAATGATAAAAATTACAAAAGAATCATACAAGAAAATTATAAGAATACGCAAAAGAAGATTCGTAAAATTTGGATTTAAGTTTATAATAAAAAAAGAAGCAAGTTTCCAAGGATTAATAGATGGAAAAATATTAGAAGACATAGTTGAAAAATATGCAAGAAAAAAAGAAATATACAATTTATCAGATATCCAAAAGAAATTTGCTATTGTAACAGTTGATGCAAAAACTACAAAGAAATGTGTTTTAACATCAACAAAAATAAATCAAAAAAAGGATGTAGAATATTTATCTAACATTCCAATTGGAAAAGCAGTGCATGCAAGTATGGCTTTTCCAGCAATTTTTACACCTTGTAAATACGAAAATTATTGCTTTATAGATGGTGGAACAGTAGATAATATGCCAGTAGAAGAACTTAAAGATATGGGGGCAGAGAAAACAATAGCTATTGGTTTTAAATTAGATGAATTTAAAGGAAACGAAAATTTATTTTCCATAATATTAAGAGCATGCGATATTTTTTCTTTAAAAGATGTAAAAAGTGGACAAGCAATGAGCGACTTAAATCTAGAAGTGGATATGCAGCAAGCAAAATTATTAAAAATAAAAGACATTGAATCAAGCATAAAACAAGGATACGAAGAAGTAATGAAAAACAAAGAAAAAATATTAGGAATGGTGAATGTATAATGAAAGCATTGATAACAGGTGCCTCTTCAGGAATAGGAAGAGAAATAGCTCTTTATTTGAGTGATTTAGGATATGATATTATAGTAGTAGCAAGAAATGAACTTGCATTAAGAGACATACAAAGAGAAGTAAAAACAAAAGTTGAAGTAGTTTCAATGGATTTAACAGATAGAGAAAATGTTTGGAAACTACATGAAATGTATAAAAATGAACCAATAGAAGTACTAGTAAATAATGCAGGATTTGGAGTGCATGGACTAGTAACAGAAACTAATTTAGAAAAAGATTTAGAGTTAATTGATTTAAATATAACAGCATTGCACATGTTAACTAAATTGTTTTTAAAAGATATGAAGAAAAGAAATTTAGGATATATTTTAAATGTATCTTCTATTGCTGGATTTTTATCAGGTCCATTAATGGCAGAATACTATGCATCTAAAAATTTCGTTTTATCATATACAAAAGCAATATATACAGAATTGAAAAAAGAAGGTTCAGAAGTTCATATTAGTGCATTATGCCCAGGACCTACTAAAACTAATTTTAATAAAGTAGCTAAAGTAGACTTTAAAATGAAATCATATAGTGCAGAATATGTAGCAGAATATGGAATTAACAAAATGTTTGAAGAGAAACCAGTTATAATACCAGGTTTTAAGATGAAAGCAGTACACATTGCAAGTAAATTATTACCAAGTTCAATTACAAGTGAATTCGCATATGAAATACAAAGAAGAAAAAGAAAATAAGGATAGGTAAAACGAATGAAGATACAATGTATAGGAACAGGAACAATGGGATCAATAACAAGAGGCAGTCAGAGTTTAGTAATAGATGACATGCTTATTGATGTTGGTTCAGGTGTTGTTAAGAAAATGGAGAGTTTAGGAATATACACTAAAACAATAAAATATTTATTAATAACACATGTCCATTCAGATCACTTTGTAGATCTACCTAATTATTTGATAGGAAGAAACATAAGAAGAGAAAATACAGAAACACTACATATAATTTGTGGTAAAGGAATAAGAGCCAAGGCAATACAATTATTTGAATTATGCTTTGGAGACGGAAATAAAAATAAGTATGCAAATTTTGATGAAATATATAATGTTAAATTCATCGAGTTAGAAAATGGAGAAACATTTGAAACAGACAGTATGAAAATAACTGCATATGAATTAGAGCATGGAACATGCAAACCAATCCTAGGATTTTTAATTGAAAAAGAAGGAAAAGTTCTAGGATATGCAACAGATACAACTTTATGCGAAAACGTAAAAATGATTTGTGAAAAATCAGACTATGCATTTTTAGATGCAACAAACACTATTCCAACAAAGTCACATATGGGAGTAGAAGAAGTTATATGGCTTGCAAAAGAATATCCAAATACTAAAGTATATGCTATACACAGAAGTGATTATGTACATAGTCATATTCATGATATACAATTTCCAGAAGACGGAGATATGATTGAAATTTAAGAATAAAAATAGATTCACCTCATAAATTGAATTAGAGGTGAATTTTTTTATGATTAATTTTACAAAAATGCAAGGTTTAGGAAATGATTTTATATGTACTAACTTTGATAATATAAAACAATACAACTTGAAAATATTTTCAAAATACGTATGTGATAGACACTTTGGAATAGGAGCAGATGGAGTAGTATTATTTACTAAAAGTAGAATAGCAGATTTTAAAATGAAGATATTTAATAGCGATGGAACAGAAGCTGAAATGTGTGGGAACGGAATTAGATGTCTTGCAAAATATTTGTATGAAAAAGGTTTTACTGATAAAACTGAAATTAAAATAGAAACTCTTGCTGGAATAAAAAATATAAAATACATAAAAGAAAATAATAAAATAATGTCAATTCAAGTTAATATGGGAAGACCAATAACAGATATAAATAAACTACCGATATATGTTCCAAGAAATCATAAATATCACGAATCAAAATGCAAACTTATATTTAAAGCAAGTGATAAAGAGTTTGAAGGAATATTCTTAACAGTAGGTAATCCTCATACAGTTATTAAAGTAGAAAGTTTAAAAGATATTCAAGTGAATAAATATGGGAAAATCATAGAAAATTATAAATATTTTCCTCAGAAAACAAATGTAGAGTTTGTAGAGAAAATAGATGAGAAAAGTATAAAAGTTAAAGTGTGGGAAAGAGGAGTTGGAGAAACTTTAGCTTGTGGAACAGGAGCGGTTGCAAGTGCATTTGCAATGTATCAAGAAAAAGAGATAAGTAGTGAAATAAATGTTGAATTAGATGGTGGAGTAATGAAAATCAATATTGATGAAAACACAGGAGAAGTATATATGTCAGGTCCAGCAGTAAATGTATATGAAGGCACAATCGATTTGTAGAGTTAAAAATAAGTATCACATGATTGATACTTATTTTTTTGTGAAAAAAGGATTCTTAAAGCATAGAAAAATGAAAAAAGGAAATAATTAGAGTAAATAAATATGAAAGGAGAATATGTTTGATAAACAAGGTAGAGATTTGTGGAGTAAACACTTCAAAATTACCTATATTATCAAATGAAGAAAAAAAGGAATTATTAGAAAAAATAAAAAATGGAGATACAGAAGCAAGAGAAAAATTTATACAAGGTAATTTAAGACTAGTTTTGAGTGTAGTTCAAAGATTTTCTGGAAGGAATGAGAGTGCAGATGATTTATTCCAAATTGGTTGTATAGGACTTATAAAATCAATAGATAATTTTGATATAAGTCTTAACGTCCAATTTAGTACGTATGCTGTACCTATGATAATCGGAGAGATTAGAAGATACTTAAGAGATAATAACATAGTTAGGGTAAGTAGATCAGTTCGCGATTTAGCATATAAAACAATACAAGTAAGAGAAAGACTTACAAAAGAAACTGGAAAAGAGCCAGGAATTGAAGAAATAGCTAAAGAGCTAGAAACAACACCAGAAGAAATAGCATTTAGCTTAGATGCAATACAAGATCCAGTATCATTACAAGAACCTGTATACAATGATGGTGCTGACAGCATTTATATAATGGATCAAGTAAAAGATGTAAAAAACACAGACGAATTATGGGCAGAGAATATAACAATACTTGAGGCAATGAAAAAATTAAGTGACAAAGAGAAATTAATAGTAAATAAAAGATTTTTCGATGGTAGAACACAAATGGAAGTTGCTGAAGAAATAGGAATTTCACAAGCACAAGTATCACGCTTAGAAAAAAGTGCAATAGAGCGAATAAAGAGAATATGGAAATAATTATAATTCTACTAAAATTATATCTTCTCCAATACATTTTATATTAGACCATGGAATTACAATTTCATGATCAGAAGAAAAAATATTAAAAAACTTAGAAGAACCAGGAACAACAATAGAAGTAATAATTCCAGATTCAAGTTCTGCATTTACATCTTGAACGAAACCTAATCGTTGAGCATTATTTATATTTATAACTTCCTTATGTTTGAAATCTAATCCTTTAGAATTCATAATAGCACCTCACACATATTTTTTATATATAATATGCCACTACATGAAAAAAGTTACTAAATAAAAAGAAAGGAATTTTATGAAAATATCATGGATAAAATCTCAAGAAGATAATAAAAATTTTAAATTTATAGAACGATTAGGAATGGAAGTAATAAAAATTGATAGTCAAGAAAAAATAGACAATAAAATAAAAGAGCTAATTGAAGCAGAAAAAAATACAATAATAATTACACAAGAACTAGCAGGCTTTTCAGAAGATATAATAAAAAAATATTCTAAAAATAAAGACATAAAAATTATTATTAATAAAAATTAAAAAGGAGACAAAATGAATAAGGAAAAGACCAAGAATATTGTTATGCTAAAAGAAATTCCTTCAAATATTATTGAAGAAGCAATAATAATACTAAAATCTAATTCAAAATATAACAAGAAAAAAGTAGAGGATTACGCAAAATTAGAAGGAATGGAATTAGTAAGAGAATATTTAAGAGATATGGATACAGAGAAGAGAAAAAAGAGAAAGAAAATGTATTTATATGGATTAGCAATGATAGGAATAGTTCTTCTAATTTTGATAATAAAGCATATACATTAGTAAAAGAAAATGGACAGAGTGTTCATGAAAGCGAGGTTGTATATGCTAACAGATGAGGAAAAAATTCAAAGAGCTAAAGAAATTTATTATAGAAGAAATGGAATTAGTTTTAGAGGGGAAGAAAAAAAGAAAAAACATAATAAATCATTTATTTTTATAATTGTAATTTCTTTAGTAGCGGTATATTTATATCAAAATCAATCAATATATTTTACAACAGAAAATAAAGAAAAAATAAAAGAATTTTTGAACACAAAAATAAATTTAAACGAGTTTATAAAAGTACCTGAAAAAAATGAGAATACTACAGAAAATAAAATGGAGAATACAACGGAAAATATAAATAACCTAGAAGCGATTGAAGAAAAAAATCCAGAATATTCAATAATTTGGCCGAAGAAAGGAACAATAACATCTAACTTTGGACAAAGAGAATCGGCAGATAGCAGAGTTGGAAAAAATCATACCGGTATAGATATTGCAGGAGAAGAAGGCGAAGATATTGTATCAGCGATAACCGGACAAGTAACATTAGTATCAGATGAAGGAGATCTAGGCAGACATGTAAAAATCAAAAATGATGAATATGAAACAGTATATGCACATTGTAGTCAAATATATGTCGAAGTTAATAGTCAAGTAAAACAAGGAGACTTAATTGCAGCAGTTGGAAGTACTGGTAACTCAACAGGAAATCATTTGCATTTTGAAGTATTGAAAGATGGGGAATACATAGATCCTCTAAATGTAATAGAAAAGTAGGTGAAAAATGAGAATTAAGGTAGATGTAAAAATATTTTTCATAATAATTTTATACATATTTATGCAAAGCACAAAAATATTCGCACTCACATTTATATTCATACTTTTACATGAACTAGGACATTTAGTAACAGGAATTACAATAGGACTAAAGGTTAAGAAAATTAATATACACATATCTGGATTATCTGTGGAATTTGAAAACTATGGGAAACAAAGAAATGCAAATAAAATTGTTGTAGACATAGCAGGACCATTAATAAATATCATTGCATTAGTAATTGCGATAATAATAAAACAAGAAGAAATAGCATATATAAACTTATTATTGGCAATAGTAAATCTGTTGCCAATATATCCACTTGATGGAGGTCGAATATTAAGAACTTTATTAAGAAAACGTTTCACATATAAAGAAACCATAAATTTTATAGAAAGTATTTCTCAATATACATTGATTATATTAACTGCTATAGCAAGTTGTTATTTGTTAATTGGAAAGAATATAGGAATATTTATAGCTATTTTATATTTATGGGCAATAATTTTTAAAGAGAAAAGAAAAAATAAAATTATACGAAAAGCAATAAGAAGCGTTGAAAACAATACATAGCTGTTGAAAGAATGTGAAAAATATGTTAAAATAAACATATGTCAGCCATGCTGATAAATTAATATCCGAAAGGATGAGGAAAAATGTACGTTTTTACTAATGAGGAGCTGGATAACTTCTACCGGTTGATGTTCTGGAAGTATGGGATTCACGCTGTTGGAGGTTCCATCGTTGATGGAGAACTTTGGATGCTCTTCGATAACGAGAGCAAAGGCCTGACCATGCCCACGCATCAGAAGAAGGAAATCTACAATTTCATGAAGAAAAGGTACGATTTCAAAATGTTTGTGTTGAACGGACAGGTTGTTACCGCTTAACATCGAACAAAAGCGACGGCACCTCTAAGTGCCGTCGTTTATTATTATAAAAATAAATAATAATATCTGATAAAAAGAGTAGTCCGCAATTATAAATTTATACAATGCATTTGAAAAAAAATAAAAAAAGTGATATAACAATAAACAGCTAATAATTAAAATAATAATTTATTTTAGTTAGAACATATAATCATATAGGAGGCTATAATGATTAAAATTAATGAAAACTTTTTAGAATTACAAGAGAGCTATTTATTTGCAACAATAGCAAAGAAGGTAGCAGAATACTCAAAAGAAAATCCAGATAAGAAGATTATCAAATTAGGAATAGGCGATGTAACAAGACCAATTCCAGATGCTGTGTTAGAAGCAATGCATAAAGCAGTAGACGAACAAGCTCACACAGAAACATTTAGAGGATACGGACCAGAGCAAGGATATGATTTTTTAAGAGAAAAAATCAAAGAATACGATTATAAAACTAGAGGGGTAGATATAGATATAAGTGAAATATTTGTATCAGATGGAGCAAAATGCGATTGCGGAAATATTGTAGATATTTTTGCTAAAGATAATAAAGTCGCAATAACAGATCCAGTATATCCTGTATATTTAGACACAAATGTAATGGCTGGAAGAAGCGGAAAATATGATAAAGAATCAGGAAAATATAAAAACATAGTATACATACCAGCAACATCAGAAAATAACTTTGTACCACAACTCCCAAAAGAAAAAGTTGATATGATATATCTATGTTATCCAAACAATCCAACAGGAACAACATTAACAAAAGCACAATTAGCAGAATGGGTGAAATATGCTAAGGAAAATAAAGCAATAATATTATTTGACGCAGCATATGAAGCATTTATTTCAGATGAAGATGTGCCACATACAATATATGAAATCGAAGGAGCAAAAGAAGTTGCGATAGAATTTAGAAGCTATTCAAAAACGGCTGGCTTCACAGGAATAAGATGTGCATACATAGTAATTCCAAAAGAATTAAAGGGATATACAGAATCAGGAGAAGAAGTGGAATTAAACAAACTATGGAACAGAAGACATTGCACTAAATTTAATGGGGTTTCATATGTAACACAAAGAGCAGCAGAAGCTATTTACACAGAAGAAGGAAAAAGACAAGTTAGAGAAAATATAAATTACTATAAAGAAAATGCTAAAATAATTAAACAAGGTCTTGAAGAAGCTGGATATACAGTATATGGAGGAACAAATTCACCATATGTATGGCTTAAATTACCAGATGGAATGAAATCATGGGATTTCTTTGATAAATTATTATCAGAAGCAAATGTAGTTGGAACACCAGGAGTTGGATTTGGTCCAAGTGGTGAAGGATATTTTAGACTAACAGGTTTCGGAACAAAAGAAAATACAAAAGAAGCAATAGAAAGAATAAAAAATATGAAATAAAGAAAAGTACACCTTCGGGTGTGCTTTATTTATGCTACTTTTAAGAGATGATAATTAGCAACCATAAACCCTTGAAAATATTGACTTTTCTAGATAAATGAGTTAAAATATTATGGTATTAAAGGGGAATAAAATTTATGAGTAACGATAAAAAAACAATCGAAAAATTAACATCAAGGGTAAAGATATATTTAGTAATAATAGCTTTACTCTTTATTTTAATATGCACATACGATATAAAGTGGGTAATACCATCAATAGTGCTATACATATTAATCATCTTATATACAATGTGGTCAAATACTAAAAAGAAAACAGAAATAGAAACACACATTGAAGAAGTAGCTTGGGGAATGAATTCAACAGTAAGAAACACATTAAATAAATCATCAATTCCACTTCTAGTAATAGAAACAGATGGCGATGTAATATTCAGAAACCCAAAATTCAATAAAGAATTCAAGGATGTAGATGTTATAACATATGTAGATAGCTTGATAAAGGAAATAAAACTTGAAATAGAAAACAACAATGACAAAAAAGAAATCACAAAACAAATAAGCATAGAAAACAAAGTATATAAAGTAATGTGTGAATACACAATAAGCAAAAAGAGAGATAAAAGAAAACAAAAAGAATATGTATTAACATTAAACTTTATAGATGAAACAAAATACAATGAACTATTTGATAAATACATAAACGAAAAATTATGCATAGGTATAGCAGTAATAGATAATTATGAAGAAATAATTCAAAAATTATCACCAGAAGAAAAAACAGCTGTACTAGCTAAAATAGAAAAAACAATGTTTGATTGGGCTTCAACAAGTGGTGGAGTAGTAATAAAAAATGAAAGAGATACATATATATATTTATTTGAACAAAAATATTTAGCTGAAATAGAAAAAAATAAAATAAATATATTAGATTTAGTAAAAGAAATAGATACAAAAGTTCCAATAACACTAAGTATCTCAATTTCAAATGAAGAAAACTCTTACTATGAAAGATATAAATCAGCATTAGACGGAATAGACCTTGTACTTGGAAGAGGCGGAGACCAATGTATTGTTAGAAAAGAAGGTAAGTACAAATTCTATGGAGGAAAATCATTAGAAGTAGAAAAGCGTACAAGAGTTAAAGCAAGAATAGTAGCTCATACAATAGAAAGTATGATAGAAGATTCAAAACAAGTAATTATAATGGGACATCAAAATGCAGACATAGATTCATTAGGTTCATCAATGGGAATGTACAGACTAGCTATAACAATGGAAAAACCAGCATACATCGTAGCAACAGATTTAGGAATGAACTTAGGAAAATTTGTTGATACATTAAAAGAAACAGAATATGAAGAAGCAATAATTGATAAAAAAGAAGCACTAAATATAATTGACAAAGATACATTACTTATCGTAGTTGATACACATAAAAAGACATTTGTACAAGTGCCAGAATTATTAACAAAAACCGATAAAATCGTAGTAATAGATCACCATAGAAAAGGCCCAGACTTTATTGATAATGCAAGTTTAACATTCCAAGAGGTATATGCATCATCTGCAGCAGAGTTAGTCACAGAAATTCTACAATATGTTGAAAGAAAAGTGGAATTAACACCAATAGAAATAGAAAGTTTATATGGTGGAATAATGGTAGATACTAAAAACTTTACTTTTAAAACAGGTGTTAGAACATTTGAAGCAGCTGCATATTTAAGAAAGTTTGGAGTAGATATTATCAAAGTAAAAAAATGGTTCCAAGCAGATTTGGAGAGTTACAACGTAATAGCAGATATAGTAAAAAAAGCAGACATGGTATCAGACTCAATAGCAATATCAATATATGATGAAGTAAGCAAAGACGCAAACACAATATGCGCAAAGGCAGCAGACGAATTATTAACAATAAGCAATATTACAGCATCTTTCGTAATAGGAAATACAGGAGAAAATATTTGTATAAGCGGAAGATCAATAGGTGATATAAATGTTCAAATAATACTTGAAAAAATGGGTGGCGGTGGACATATAACATTAGCCGGAGCTCAATTAACGGGTATTACAGTAGAAGAAGCTAAAACAGAATTGATAAATAGGATAAACGAGTATTTTTCTGAAATAAACGAATAGAAAGGAGAAAAAGTATGAAAGTAATACTATTAGCAGACATAAAAGGAGTAGGAAAAAAAGATCAAATAATAAATGCAAGTGACGGATATGCGAGAAACTTCTTATTTCCAAAGAAATTAGCAGTAGAGGCAAATAACGAAAACTTAGCAAAATTAAAATCAAAAAATGAATCAAAAGCATACAAAAAAGAGATGGACATAAAAGAAGCTGAAGAAGTAAAGAAAAAAATTGATTCAATAACAATGAAAATGACTGTAAAAGCAGGAGAAAATGGAAAAATCTTTGGAGGAGTAACTGCAAAAGAAATAGCAGAAAATCTAAAAAAAGAATACTCAATAGAAATAGACAAAAAGAAAGTACTTTTACCAGAAACAATTAAAAATTTAGGAACATTTACAGTAGAAATAAAATTATATGAAGGCATTATAGCAAAATTAAAATTAAATGTAGTTGCCTAAAACAGACACTCCATAAAAAGAAAGGAAGAAATGCAAAATGGAATTAGGACGTATTCCACCAAATGATGTAGAAGCAGAACAAGCAATTCTAGGTTGTATGCTAACAGATAAAGATTCTGTAATAGCAGCAATGGAAACATTAAAAGAAGATGATTTCTATAGAGAAGATAATAAAGCAATATATGCAGCAATGCTTTCTCTTTATGGAAGAGGAGAACCAATAGATATAATCACAGTAAAAGCTGAATTAGTAGAAAACGGAAAGTTTGATCAAGTTGGTGGATTAGAATATTTAGCAGTATTACCTGAAAAAGTTCCGACAACTACAAACGTGGATAAGTACATAAAAATAGTAGAGGAAAAAGCTTTATTAAGAAACTTGATAAAAACAGCAAATGACATGATAGCAGTAGGGTATGATCAAACTGAAGATGTTGAAGACATAATGAATATAGCAGAAAAAAAGATATTCGACATAATGCAAAATAAAGGTTCAAAAGGTTTTACACCAATAAAAGACGTATTAGTAGGAACATTTGCCGAACTAGAAAGATTATATAATCAAAAAGGATATATAACAGGTGTTGAAACAGGATTTACAGACCTAGACTATAAAACATCTGGATTTCATAAATCAGATTTAATAATTATAGCAGCAAGACCTGCCATGGGAAAATCAGCATTTGCAATAAATATAGCAACACATGCAGCAGTAAATAACAATGTTCCAGTAGTTATATTCAACCTTGAGATGTCAAAAGAACAGGTTGCAAACAGAATTCTATGTGGTGAGGCAATGGTAGACAGCAATAAAATTAGAACTGGAAAAATAGATGATAATGAATGGATAAAATTAGCTAATGCATCAGGAAGACTGGCAGAAGCACCAATATACATAGATGATACACCAGGAATTTCAATAATGGAAATAAGAGCAAGATGCAGAAAACTAAAACTAGAAAAAGACATTGGTCTAGTAGTAATTGACTATTTGCAGCTAGTTCAAGGTAGCGGAAAAAAGAATAATAGCCGTGAGCAAGAAATTTCAGAAATCAGTAGATCATTAAAAATATTAGCAAAAGAATTAGACATTCCAGTAATTGCACTATCACAGTTATCCCGTGGTGCTGAAAAAAGAGATGATAAACGACCTATGCTATCAGACTTGAGAGAGTCTGGAGCCATCGAGCAGGATGCCGACATCGTAATGTTCTTATATAGAGATGATTATTATAATGAAGATAGCGAAAAGAAAAATATAGCAGAAGTAATATTAGCTAAGCACAGAGGTGGTTCAACAGGAACGGTTGAATTATTATGGTTAGGAAATTATACAAAATTTGCAAATATAGAAAAATATAGAGATGAAAACAATTAACAAGAGCGCTATTAATAGCGCTCTTATGCTTAGGAGGAAAAATGCTAGAAAATAAAGTAAAAGAAACAATAGCAAAATATAATTTGATACAAAAAGGTGACAAAATAGTAGTAGGAGTATCTGGCGGACCAGACTCAATGACATTACTAACTGTATTACTAAAATTAAAAAATGCATATGACTTAGAAATATATGTAGCACACATAAACCACATGCTTAGAGAAAACGCTATAATAGATGAAGAATATGTAAAAGAATTTTGCCAAAAGAATGATATTGAACTATTTATAAAACATGCCGATATACAAGAAAAGGCTCAAAAAGAAAAAAGAGGATTAGAAGAAACAGGAAGACTAGTAAGATATAACTTTTTTGAAGAAGTTCTAAATAAAACCAACTCAAATAAAATAGCGATAGCACATAATTTAAATGATAGAGTAGAAACTATAATAATGAATACACTAAGAGGAAGTGGATTAAATGGTTTAAGAGGAATTGAAGCAAGCAGAGGAAAATATATTAGACCATTAATAGAAATACCAAGAGAAGAGATTGAAAAATACTGCGAAGAAAATAAAATAAATCCAAGACATGATGAATCAAACGATGATAATACATATACAAGAAATAAAATAAGAAATATAATAATTCCTTATTTAAAGAGAGAATTCAATCCAAATATAATAAACACAATGAATAGACTATCAGAAATAGTAAAAGAAGAGGAAGAATTTGTAGAAGAAGAAACAAAGAAAAAATTTGAAGAAATTATAATATCAGAAGAACTAGAGAAAATTGAATTTAATGTAAGTAAATTTAATAATCAAGAAAAAGTAATACAAAAAAGATTAATTATGCAAGCAATAACAGCAGTAGCTGGATCAACTCAAGGAATAGAAAGAATAAATTTGGAAGACATAATAAAATTATGCAATAATAATATTGGAAATAAATTCACAAGGCCTACAAAAAATGTTGAAATTGGAATAAAAAATAAGAGAATATATATACAAAAAGTAATATAAGTAACAGATATTACAATAATATTTCAATTTCAAAAATCTTGTTGTAAATAAAAAATAGTTATGCTATATTAAAATAGAATATATATTTATAGCATACTAAGGAGGAAATATAATTTGAAAAGTGGAATTAAAAAAGTTACAATGTGGCTTGTATTATTAATTATATTTATAATGATAATCTCAGCTATAAGCGGAAATATGTATAAAAGAATGTCATATTCAGAATTGCTTAAAAATATAAAAGATGAAAAAGTTGAGACTATTGAAATAAGTGATGACAACAAAACAGCAAGTGTAAAAATAAAAGATGATGAAGTTGAGAAAACAGTAACAATTCCAAGTTTGGATACATTTATTGATAAAATATCTGATCAACTAGCTGATGGAAAAATAGAACTTTCTCAAGCAGAAGAATCTAAGTTTTTAACTATATTAGAAGCTTTCGGGCCAACAATTCTATTAATGGTATTTATATTCTTTATTTGGGTTATGTTCATGAATCCAAATTCACAAGGTGGAAACAAAACAATGTCTTTTGGAAAATCAAAAGCAAGAATGATGACACCAGCAGATAAGAATAAAATAACATTTGCAGATGTTGCAGGAATTGAAGAAGAAAAACAAGAACTAGAAGAAGTAGTAGAATTTTTGAAAAATCCTAAAAAATTCACAGATATGGGAGCAAGAATTCCAAAAGGAGTTTTATTAGTAGGACATCCAGGAACAGGTAAAACATTACTTGCAAAAGCAGTTGCTGGAGAAGCTGGAGTACCATTCTTTATAATAAGTGGTTCAGATTTCGTTGAGATGTTCGTTGGTGTTGGTGCTTCAAGAGTTAGAGATTTATTTGAACAAGCAAAGAAAAATGCACCATGTATAGTATTCATAGATGAAATTGATGCAGTTGGACGTCAAAGAGGAGCAGGACTTGGTGGAGGACATGATGAAAGAGAACAAACATTAAACCAATTACTTGTTGAAATGGACGGATTTGCACCAAATGAAGGTGTTATAGTATTAGCAGCAACAAACAGACCAGACGTATTAGATAAAGCTTTATTAAGAGCAGGAAGATTTGATAGACAAATCGTAGTTGCACCACCAGATGTAAAAGCAAGAGAACAAATATTAACAGTACATGCTAAAAAGAAAAAATTAGCAGAAGACGTTGATTTAGGAACAATTGCTAAAAATACAGCAGGATTTGTTGGAGCTGACCTAGAAAACATCTTAAATGAAGCTGCATTAGTAGCTGCAAAGCATGATAAAAAAGAAATCACAATGAAAGATATTGAAGACGCAATGATCAAAGTTACAATGGGACCAGAAAAGAAATCAAAAGTAATTAGTGAAAAGGAAAGAAAACTAGTTGCATTCCATGAAGCTGGTCACGCAGTTGTAAGTAAATTCTTACCAACACAAGATCAAGTACATCAAATATCAATTGTTCCAAGAGGAATGGCTGGAGGATATACAATGTATAGACCAACAGAAGATAAATCATTTATGTCAAAAACAGAAATGGAAGAAAACATTGTATCATTACTTGGTGGTAGAGTTGCTGAACAATTAGTATTAGGAGATATCTCAACAGGAGCAAGCAATGATATAGAAAGAGCATCAAAGATTGCAAGAGATATGGTTACAAGATATGGTATGAGTAGCAAAATAGGAACAATAACATTTGGAACAGGACAAGAAGAAGTATTTCTTGGAAGAGACTTTGGACATACTAAAAACTATAGTGAAGCAACATCAGCTGAAATTGATGTTGAAGTAAAATCAATAATAGATAAAGCATATAGAACAGCAGAGCAAATACTAAATATGAATATGGATAAATTAACAAGAGTAGCAAATATATTAATGGAAAAAGAGAAAATTGAAGGCGACGAATTTAATGAAATATTTAATTCATAGAACAAGAATCGACAAAATACACCCTTATGCATGAGGGTGTATTTTTTTATGCACTCAATATATAAATAAAAAATAGAGGCATTTTGAAAGCAAATAAGATATAAAAAATAGCAATCATATAGAAAGAAAAACAAAAAAATGATTTTTTGAAAAAATAAAAAAATACAAAATAATGGATAAGAACGAAAAAGACGTGCAACAGCGTAGAAATAAGAGAAAAGACTAAAAAATAGCAAAATGATAAAAATGAAAAAATAATAAAAAATAGAAAAAATGAAAAAATGATTTTTTAAAAAAATAAAAAATGTAAAAGAATTGTAATTGAAAATGAGCAAATACTAGAACTAAGAGTGATAACTCAAAAGTAACTAAAAAACAGTTGTAAAAACGTAATCTAAAAAACGTTGAAATATAGGCACTACAGCATGAAGATTACATAACCTTTATTCATTTGACATTATATTTTTGCGTGGTAAAATACAAACATCAAATGCAAAAAATATAAACAAAAAAGTTGCAGTTAGAATTACTAATTAGGGAGGAAATCATGAAAGTAGTCAAAAGAGATGGAAAAATAGTAGAATTTGATGATGAGAAAATCAGAAAAGCTATAGGAAAAGCAAATGCAGAAGTAAGCAGAAAAGATAAGGCAACAGAAGAAGAAATTGAAGAGATTGTAAACTACATAGGAGAATTAAGAAAAAATAGAATCTTAGTAGAAGACATTCAAGACATCATCGAAGAAAAATTAATGGAAGTAGGAAAATATAATTTAGCCAGAAAATATATCACATATAGATATACAAGAGCTTTAGTTAGAAAATCAAATACAACTGATCAATCAATTAAAGAATTAATTGATGGAGAAAGCGAATATTGGAACAATGAAAACTCAAATAAAAATGCTAGAGTTGTTACAACACAAAGAGATTATCTTGCTGGAATTACAAGTACAGATATAACAAGAAGATTTTTATTACCAGAAGATGTTGTAAAAGCACATGATGAAGGAATAATCCATTTCCATGATGCAGATTACTTTGCACAAAATGCACTACATAATTGTGAATTAATAAACTTAGATGATATGCTACAAAATGGAACAATTATCAATGACGTTATGATAGAAAAACCTCACAGATTTATTACAGCAGCAACAATTGCAACACAAATAATATTAGCAGTAACATCATCAAGCTATGGTGGAGCAACAGTTTCACTTAGCCATTTAGCACCATTCGTAAAATACAGCTATGATAGATATTATAAAAAATATAAAGATAGAAAATTAAGTGAAGAACAATGCAAAAAGTTTGCAATGGAAGATACTAAAAAAGAAGTTGCAGATGGAGTTCAAACATTTAATTATCAAGTAAATAGTATGACAAACACAAACGGACAAGCACCATTCTTAAGTGTATGCATGTATTTAGGCGAAACAGAAGAATACAAAGATGAACTTGCAATGATAATAGAAGAATTCTTAAATCAAAGAATATTAGGATTTAAAAATAAAAAAGGTGTGTATGTAACACCAGCTTTCCCAAAATTATTATATGTGCTAGAAGAAGACAACATAAAAGAAGGAAGCAAATATTGGTATTTAACAAAATTAGCAGCAAAATGTACAGCTAAGAGAATGGTTCCAGATTACATAAGCGAAAAAGTTATGAAACAAGTAAAAGTTAATCAATATGGTGATGGAGATTGTTATCCATGCATGGGATGCAGATCATTCTTAACACCAGACAGAATAAAAGGAAACATAGCAAATGCTAAAAATTATGTTGAAGGAAAAGGAAAATACTATGGAAGATTTAATCAAGGCGTTGTAACAATCAACCTTCCAGATGTAGCTTTGACTTCAGCAAAAGATATTAAAAAATTCTGGAAAATATTTGACGAAAGACTTGAATTATGCCACACAGCATTAAAAATAAGACATGAAAGATTAGCTCAAGCAATCAGTGATGTTGCACCAATCGTATGGCAACACGGAGCATTAGCTAGATTAGGTCAAGGTGAATCAATTCATAAATTATTACATGGAGGATATTCTACAATATCTTTAGGATATGCAGGATTATATGAATGTGTAAAATATATGACAGGAAAGAGCCATACAGATGGAGCTGAAGGAGAAGAATTTGCAATTGAAGTAATGCAAAAACTTAATGATAAATGTGCTGAATGGAAAGAAAAAGAAGATATTGATTATAGTGTATATGGAACACCAATAGAATCAACAACATACAAATTTGCAAAATGTTTACAAAAGAGATTTGGAAAAGTTCCTGGAATAACAGATAGAAAATACATCACAAATTCATACCACGTTCCAGTATTTGAAGAAATAGACGCTTTCACAAAACTAAAATTAGAAAGTAAATTCCAACAATTAAGCCCAGGTGGAGCAATTTCATATGTTGAAACACCAAACTTACAAAATAATATAGAAGCAGTAATAGAATTAATTAAATTTATATATGACAATATCATGTATGCAGAATTAAATACAAAATCAGATTATTGCCAAGAATGTGGATACACAGGAGAAATCTTAATAGATGATAACTTAGAATGGTATTGCCCAAACTGTGGAAATAGAGATCATGATAAATTAAACGTTGCGAGAAGAACTTGCGGATACATAGGAAGTAATTTCTGGAACAAAGGAAGAACAGAAGAAATTAAAGAAAGAGTACTACACATCGATAACAAAGATGCATAAATAAATATCTACATATTACGAAAGGAAGATAATTATGAGATACAACAAGATTAGAAAAATGGATATAGCAGATGGACCAGGAGTAAGAGTATCAATCTTTATGCAAGGTTGTGCATTTAACTGTAAAAACTGTTTTAATCCAGAAACACATGATTTTACAAAAGGCGAAGAATTTACAGAAGATACAATTCAAAAAGTATTAAATTTATGTGATAAAGACCACATTGCAGGATTATCAATTCTTGGTGGAGAACCAATGCATCCAAAAAATATTGAAGGAACAACAAAATTAGCAAAAGAATTTAAAGAGAAATTTCCTAACAAAACAGTATGGGCATGGACAGGATTCAACTTTGAAAATAATTTGAAAGACAAAGAAGTAATGAAATACATTGATGTTCTTGTAGACGGACAATATGTAGATGAAAAAAGAAATCCTACAATACAATGGAGAGGATCAGAAAATCAAAGAGTGATAGATGTACAAAAATCATTAGCAAATCACTCAGTAGTAAAATATGAATAATAAAATCTAAGCGAACATTACAACATGTTCGCTTTTTTTTATAAAAATGAAATATTTTTGTAAAAAATTATGTAACCTTGGAAGGATTTAAGAAATTTATGTCGAATATTATTAGAAGAAAGGAATAAAATGGTACGTTATAGTGAAGAATTAATTGATGAAATTAAATCCTCAAATGATATAGTTGATACAATATCACAATATGTAACATTAAAAAGAAGTGGAAGAAATTTTTTCGGATTATGTCCTTTTCATAAAGAAAAATCTCCTTCTTTTTCTGTTTCACCTGATAAACAGATATTTCACTGTTTTGGATGTGGTGTTGGAGGAAATGTAATTCATTTTATAAGTAAAATTGAAAACTTAGATTTCAGAGAGACGATAGAATTTTTAGCTGATAGATCTGGTATAGAATTACCAACATCAGAAAATGATCAAAATAACAAACGTCAATTCATGAAAGACAAAGTTTATAAAATCAATGAAGAAACAGCCCAATTTTATCATGAAAATTTATATAAACCTACTGCAAAACCAGCACAGGAATATGTAAAAACAAGAAAACTAAATAATACTACTTTAAAATCTTTTCTAATTGGATATTCTGGAACGTATAATGAATTATACAAACATTTAAAACAAAAAGGGTTTACAGATGAAGAAATATTAGCATCAAGCCTAGTAAACAGAAATGATAGAGGACAATTTATAGATAGATTTAGAAACAGACTAATGATACCAATAATGGATATCAGAGGGAAGGTAATAGCTTTTGGAGGTAGAGTTTTAGATAAGTCATTACCAAAATATATAAACTCACCAGAAAACATAGTTTATTCAAAAGGAAGAAACTTATTTGGATTAAATATTGCCAAAAAAGGAAATCTAGATAAAATTGTAATTGTCGAGGGATATATGGATGCAATTTCATTATATCAAAGAGGTATAACCAATGTAGTAGCATCACTTGGAACAGCATTAACAGAGGCACAAGGCAGACTACTAAGAAAATATGCTGGACAAGTTATAATAAGCTATGACTCAGATGGAGCAGGTCAAGCTGCAACAATGAGAGGTTTAGAAATTCTTAAAAATTTAGGATGCGATGTTAGAATACTTCAAATGGAAGGTGCAAAAGATCCAGATGAATATGTTATCAAGTATGGAAGTGGAGGCTTCAATTTACTTATAGAAAATGCAATCTCATTAGTAGAGTTCAAAATAAAAGTATTAAGAAAACAATACAATTTGGATAATACAAATGACAAGATCAAATTTTTACAAGAAATTGCAAAAGTTCTGGTAAGTATAGAAAGTCAAATAGAATTAGAAATTCAAATAGATAGCATATCAAGAAATTATGGAATCTCAAAAGAAGCAGTATATGCTGAGATTAACAAAATAAAATATGTAAATAAAAACAAAGAAATTCAAGCTGAAACCAAAGTAAAACCAGTTATAAAAAGAAAAAATGAAACAACAGTTGATGAGTCCATAATAAGAAGAGAAAACGTAATAATATATTTACTTATAAATGGAAATGAAATAAATAGAAAAAAGATTAAAGAAAATATACAACTAGAGGATTTTAAATATTCATTAAACAAAGAAATATTACAAAAAATATATGAAGCAATAGATAGCAACAAGAGTGTAACCAATATAGTAGATTCTATGGAAGAAAAAGAATTAATCAGCCAATGTACAAAAATTATGGCAGATGATTATGAAATATCAGATATAGATAAGTGCATAGAAGATATGATTAATAGTTATACTAAAGAAAGACTTATACGGAAGAAAAAATGAAATATTATCAAAGCTAGAAGCAAATACAGGTACAAAAGAGGAAATAACTAGTCTTGAAAGAGAGCTAAGTCAAATTATTTTGCAATTAGCTAAAATGAAATAGGAGGAAAGTATGAGCAGAGCTAAAAAAGAAGAAACAGAAAACGAAGAAATTAAAACTACTAAAAAGAAAAAAGCTACAACTGCAGAAAATGAACAACTACAATTAGATGAAGTAGTAAAAGCTAGTAAAGAAGAAAATAAAAAAGCAACAGAAGCTAAAGCTAATAAAGAAGAAAATAAAAAAGCAACAGAAGTTAAAGATAGTAAAAAGAAAATAAAAGAACTTAAAAAAATAGAAAATCCACAAACAGAGGAAGAAATTGCGAATAACAAAGTTTATAACATATTAAAATCTGCAAAAGAAAGTGGAAAAATTACTTATGGAGAACTTGCAAGTCAATTAGGTGATGTAACACCAGATCAAATTGATAAAGTATTCGACGTATTTGAAGAATTAGGTGTAGACGTTCTTAAAGATGACACAGATGATGAACCAGACATTGAAGACTTAGAAGAAGTTGAAGAAATCAAATTAGATGATATGAACACAACTTCATTAGAAGGTATAAATGTAGATGATCCAGTAAGAATGTATTTAAGAGAGATAGGAAGAATACCACTATTAACATTTGATGAAGAATTAGATCTAGCTAAAAGAATCCTAGAAGATGATGAAGAAGCAAAGCAAAAATTAGCAGAATCAAACTTAAGACTAGTTGTTAGTATAGCTAAAAAATATGTTGGTAGAGGAATGTTATTCCTAGACTTAATCCAAGAAGGAAATATGGGATTAATAAAAGCAGTAGAGAAATTTGATTACACAAAAGGATTCAAATTCAGTACTTATGCAACATGGTGGATTAGACAAGCTATAACAAGAGCTATAGCTGATCAAGCAAGAACAATAAGAATACCTGTACACATGGTAGAAACAATTAATAAATTAATAAGAACATCAAGACACTTACTACAACAACTAGGTAGAGAGCCTACCCCAGAAGAAATAGCAGCTGAGATGGAAATACCAGTTGAAAAAGTAATGGAAATACAAAAAATAGCTCAAGACCCAGTATCTTTGGAAACACCAATTGGTGAAGAAGATGATAGTCATTTAGGAGATTTCATTCCAGATGATGAATCACCAGCCCCACAAGATTCTGCAGCTTATACATTATTAAAAGAACAATTAGAAGAAGTAATGGAAACATTAACACCTAGAGAAGCAAAAGTATTAAAACTTAGATTTGGATTAGAAGACGGAAAAGCTAGAACACTTGAAGAAGTTGGACGTGAATTCAAAGTAACACGTGAAAGAATTAGACAAATCGAAGCAAAAGCATTACGCAAACTAAGACATCCAAGTAGAAGTAAAAGATTAAAAGATTATATGAGCTAAAAAAGAAAAGGAGTGACTGAAGTCATGGAAAAAAGAAATATAGAAATAGTTCCAGGAAACGGAAATATCGAAATATCACCAGCTGAGGATCACATAAATGATATAGTAGATAACAATAATAAAAAACCAAAAAAAGAAGATATTGTTATCCCAGTTCCACAGAAGAAAGATGAGGAATAAAATAAAAAATAACTAATAGGAAATGTATAAAAGCATTTCCTATTAGATTTAAATACTATAAAAGCACAGTAAAAAGCATTATAAGAAGACATATCAAATAACTTACATCATGCTTTCTATAAAAAATCAAAATACATTACAAAAAATAGTAAAAAGTGTTGACAAAACACAAAATAGACATTATAATATTAATGCTATGGCGAGATAGCTCAGCTGGCTAGAGCAACTGGTTCATACCCAGTAGGTCGAGAGTTCGAATCTCCCTCTCGCTACCAAAACCTTTCACTTATGTGAAAGGTTTTTTTATGCCTAAAAGTAGCAGAAGGTAATTTTTGTAAAAAGACTTGTTTTACTTAATATATATATAATAATTCTAATAAATATAGAGGTAAGATATGAACAAATTAAGTAAAATTTTATTAGCAATTATTATATTTCTAATATGTGTATTAAGTGCAGTAATTTATAATTTTTTTGAACAAAAAGAAGCTTTAGAAGTAAGTTTAGAAGAAATTAAAAACATGCATGAAGAAATTAATTCTTTAAATGCACAGATATCAGATTTACGTTCTGAGGAAAGATAAAAATATAATAACTAAAAGTATATAATGTAGAAACAAATAAAAGCTACTAAAACTAAATTAAAAAGAATGTAAATTTAGAACATAATTGCTAAGCAAAAGAATATAAAATATTGCAGTACTTGACATAATGTGATATAATAATATTACTATTGTTTGATAGGAGGTATTAATGAATGAAATCTCCAAAGCTGGCAAAAATTGAACCAATTCGGGAATATTGGGAAAATGGAAAATTAAAATCAGAAAAATACCTGATACATATGTCATACATCGTATACCGGTATGACAAGAAAGGGAATAACATAGGATTATCTGTCAATGGGATAGAATATCCTGTAGATTCTGAATTGATTTTCTCAGGAAAGACCTTAAAGGTTCAAACCAAATAATCTGAGTGAATATGTTCACTCAGATTATTTTTTTATATTATAGAAACGTTCGAAGAACTTTCCATAATATAAATACTTTGCACAGAAATTAGCTATGCAAATTTTGCACACGAACAATTCAATGTGACCTGAACTCTATAATTAAAGTATAAAAAAATTTAATCAGCCAACTATTGTTCTAAATAAGAAAGGGTAGAGGAATAAAAAAAACGATACATACAAATAAGTTAAAAGATAAAAAAATAATCTCTAGACATACTAGAGATTATTTTAATTATATTATTAATTATTCAGCAGCGTTCTCTACTGGGTAAACGCTAACTTGTTTTTTGTCTTTACCTAATTTCTCAAATTTAACTGTTCCATCTGATAAAGCAAATAAAGTATCATCACTACCTTTTCCAACGTTCATACCTGGATGGATGTGAGTTCCTCTTTGTCTAACTAATATATTTCCTGCAAGAACAAATTGTCCATCTGCTCTTTTAACACCAAGTCTCTTTGACTCACTGTCTCTACCGTTCTTAACACTACCTTGACCTTTTTTATGTGCCACTTAAATTCACTCCCTTCACATAAAGATTTTTATATGTTACACATTTAAATTTAATCAAAATTATTTTGCTGCTTCAGCTGTAGCTTCTTTTTTTGCAGCTGGTAACTTAATATTTGTAATTTCTACCTTTGTGTATGGTTGTCTATGACCTTGAGTTCTTCTATAATTCTTTTTAGCCTTATATTTGAAAACAAGAATTTTTTTAGATTTGTCATGAGAAATTACTTTTCCTTCAACCTTAATACCTTTAACATAAGGACTTCCAACTTGTACTTTTTTATCATCAGATACAAGAACTACTTTATCAAAAGTAACTTTTTTTCCTACTTCAGTATCTAATTTTTCGAAAAATACAACATCTCCTTCTGCTACTTTGTATTGTTTTCCACATGCTTCAATAATTGCGTACATTTAAGTACACCTCCCTTTTTTGTATACTCGCTAATCCTTACATATAGGTAGTTAGAATAAATCTAACATTTATGGAACCTTAATTAAGCGGATTACAGTTACATATTCTAACATAGCAGTCAAGTTTTGTCAACATAAAAGCAAGAAATATCTGGATTTTAACCAATATTTAAGAATGATAACAAATGTTTATAATTGACATTAAAATATATTTGATATATCATTTGAATATAAATCAAAAGAAAAGGAGTAGATTATTTTGGAAAACAAAGCAACGTATATCGTCATTGCAGTTGTTGCTGTAATAGTTTTTGCAGTAATAGCAGCAGTAATAATTTTTGATGGCGGAAGTGAAAAGGGAGAAGAAAAAACAGTAAAAAACACATCTAATAATATTTCTACAAAAAAAGAAAACACAACTAACAATACAACTAATAGTACTGAGGACGAAGAAGACTCATTTGACTATGAGGCTGCAGCTGAAGAACAAATGGCAGAACCAAAAGCTGGAGAGACAATTGCAGTTATGCATGTGAAAGGATATGGAGACATTACATTTAAGTTTTTTGAAGATAAGGCACCTAAAGCGGTAAAGAACTTTTTAACGCATGCTAAAGAAGGATATTATAACGGAGTTAAATTTCATAGAGTAATGGAAGATTTCATGATTCAAGGTGGTGATCCAAAAGGAGACGGAACCGGAGGAGAAAGTATATGGGGAGAAGGATTTGAAGAGGAAATAGATCAAAGCCTAGTACCATATAGAGGAGCTCTTTGCATGGCCAGTGCAGGAACAGGAACATCTTCATTAGGAAGTCAATTCTTTATAGTGCAAGCGAAAGCAGATGATACACAAGCAAGTAGTATGTTGTCTTATGGATATCCAGAAGGTTTAGTAAAAAGTTATCAAAAATATGGTGGCTATTTAAGCCTATATAAAAGCTATACAGTATTTGGTCAAGTAATATCTGGAATGGAAGTAGTAGATAAAATAGCTCAATCAGAAAAAACATTATCATCTTCAGGAGAATTATCAAGTCCAGTAAATGATATAATAATTGAATCAATAGATGTAACAACAAAATAAAAATATAGTATAATAAAAAAATGAAGCCCCGCGTTGTAGAATACGCGGGGCTTTGAAGGTTCTGAATCAGTTGTTGATCAAGAGTTCCTCAACCAATTCGGTCTGGCTTTCAGAGCAAAGAGTTTTCAATCCAGCATGAGAAAACTCAAGCATAGATGTATCACTCTCAATTCCAGAAACCAGATGTTCAGAAACTTTAACGACCTTGATGTTATCAAAGGTCATGTGGGTACCAATAGGCAACTGTTCAAGGTTGCGAGCAGCGATCTTGAAATCGTGCCACTGCATAAATGCAGGAATTTCAAAGACACTGTTATAGGTAGAATCAACCTCTTCCAGTTCATCAAGCAGGGCAAAAATCTGCTCAAACGAACGAACAGAAGAAATGATCAACCGATCATTAATGCAAACAAAACTGCCTTCCCCGTGGTCCAAGCAGGCAATATCCATATTCATGGTAAAGCGTGCAGCACCAACGTTTTTAAAGCTCTTAACATTCTCACTCATTTCGAGCACCTCCATTTTTTTGTATATAAGTGAAAATAGGTACAACATTAGTATAACACAGATTTACATAAAATGCCACCTCTGTAAAAACAAAAATAAAAAAACATGCAAAAAATGTTGCATAATTCATGATATTATGTTAAAATAATCAACGTTAACCTTACTCGTATAAAAGAAGTACGGGTTATATATCCAGAAGGAGGTGGAAATAATGAATAAATATGAAAGCGTAATCATTATTAATCCAAGTTTAGAAGAACAAGGAATTAAAGATGTAATAACAAAATTTACAGATTTAATTAATAGTGATGGAAAAGTAGAAAACGTTGATGAAATGGGTAGAAGAAAATTAGCTTATGAAATCAAAAAACAATCAGAAGGATACTATGTTGTATACACATTTGAAGCTAATCCAGAATTCATTACAGAATTAGAAAGAATCTACAGAATTACAGACAGCGTTATGAAATTTATCACAATAAGAAAAGAAGATTAATCGTATATTAAATACCTTTAATTAGGAAGGTGGAAAAATGAATAAAGTTGTATTAATGGGAAGATTAACAAGAGACCCAGAAACAAGATATACACAAACAAACAATACTCTAGTTGCATCTTTCACTTTAGCAGTAAATAGAAGATTTGCTAGACAAGGTGAAGAAAGACAAGCTGATTTTATACCAGTAGTTGCATGGAGTAAAACAGGAGAATTCTGTAGTAAATACTTCAAAAAAGGTCAACAAGTTGGAGTAATCGGTAGAATTCAAACAAGAAATTGGGATGACGATCAAGGTCAAAAACACTATGTAACAGAAGTTATAGCTGAAGAAGCATACTTTGCAGATAGTAGAAGAGATGGAGCAGGAGATAGTTTCGAAAACACATTTGGAACAGCAGTTTCAGATAGTCAAGAATTCCAAGTTTCATCAGATGATGATTTACCATTCTAATAGAAAATAGAAAGATTGGGGGTTAGTGAAATGGCAGACAAAAAGAGAAAAAATAACAATAGAAATAATATGGATGATGATTTCAATCCAAAATTTAGAAAAGCAAGAAAAAAAGTTTGCGTACTATGCAGTGACAAAAACTTTGAATTAGATTATAAAAATGCTGATCAATTAAAGAAATTCATCAATGATAAAGGTAAAATATTACCAAGAAGAGCAACAGGAGCTTGCGCTAAACATCAAAGAGAAATAACTCTAGCTGTTAAAAGAGCAAGACATATTGCTATATTACCATACACACAAGACTAGTAATATAAATATTCGCTAGACCATAGTTAAGAAGGTCTGGCGATTTTTTATTTTAGTAATTTAACGTAACTAAATTTAAAATTATAAATATAGAACAAACAAAAAAAGCAAAAAACAAATAATTTTTAATACCGCGCAGCGACCAAAGGAACGAAGCAAAGCTTCGTGACTGCGATTGAAGCAATCTTTACAAAACAAAAGAGCCTTCGTTCTTGTGGAACGAGGCTCAGATAAAGATTGCGACAGCAAGGTATAAAAAATTATTTGTTTTTTGCTTTTTGTTAATGTCAATCTGTTAAGTATTAAACAAGATATTTATCTTTTTAATTTTTAAGTTTAACGATAAGCCAATTTCTCTAATTTTATTGTGCACCGCCAACCATTTCATCCTTAAGAGTAACAGTAACAACAGTACCTTCTTCAACTTCAGTTCCAGAAAGAATATCTTGAGAAATAACTTTTCCAGAACCCTCAATAGAAATATTTAAATTCAAAGACTTCAAAGAATTTCGTGCCTGCTCAGCAGTCTTTCCTTTAAGATCAGGTACCTGTTTCATTGTTTTTTCTGCACCATCAGTATATAAACAAATTATAGAACCAGACTGTAAAGAAATACCTGATTTTGGATATTGAGAAGTAACAATTGCTGATGCTTCAGCAGATGTCTTTAGAACTACTTTGAATCCAGTAGCTTCTAAGATGCTTCTAGCCTCTGATAAAGTTTTTGATGTAACATCTGGAAGAGTAACCAAAGACTCTTGATTTTCAGTAGATGAAGTATTTGATGATGTAATTCCAAGGTGTGGCAATACTTCTGATAATATTTGAGAAGCAACAGGTGCACAAGTTGTACCACCTTGATGGCTTCCACTACCATCACTATTTGGATTCTGCAATACTACTAAACAAATAACCTCTGGGTTTTCAGCAGGGGAAATTGCAATAAATGAAGCAACATAACCTTGAGATTTTTTATCATCTGGTGGTTCAGAAGTACCACTTTTTCCTCCAACAGAGTAGCCATTAACAGCAGCATATCTACCAGTACCATCTGTTACAACAGATTTCATCATGCTTTTTATTTTATTTGATGTTTCTTCAGAAATAACTTGTCTAACCTTAACAGGGGCAAGCTCTGTTTCAACACCAGTATCAGTATTCACAACTTTACTAACAATACGAGGTTGCATTAAATTACCACCATTAACTGATGCAGAAACAGCAGTAATTAATTGCAAAGGTGTAATTGAGAAACGTTGACCAAATGACATTGTAGCAAGTTCAACTTCATGGCAATCATCAATATTATAGAAAATACTTTTAGATTCACCAGACATTCTAACACCTGTTTTTTCAAGTAAACCAAATGCTTGCAAATATTTATAAAATCTTTCTTTTCCAATACGCTGACCGAGTTGAATAAATGAAGGGTTACAAGATTTTTCTAATGCTCCCCTAAGAGAAAGTCTACCATGCGCAGCAGGTGCCCAACAATTTATATCTCTGTCTGCTACTTTATATACTTTATTGCAAACAAAATCTCCTTCAGTATCTGTTTCAACCAAGTTTTCCTCAAGTCCAATCGAAGAAGTAATAATTTTAAAAGTCGAACCAGGCT
The DNA here is from genome assembly GCA_934130285.1 of uncultured Clostridia bacterium. Lineage (GTDB taxonomy): Bacteria > Bacillota > Clostridia > TANB77 > CAG-508 > UMGS1994. The sequence continues at coordinate 144,674 of CAKOXT010000003.1, forward strand.
CATATAAATCTGCTATAGGTTTATTACGCCACATGTTATTTAATGCAGCTGATTTTTCTTCAGTAGTAAGTGTATCCCATTTTTCTTGTAAATCAGTAGTATTAGGCTCGAAAGGTGTATTTAAATTATATGTTGGATAACTTGCTTCAGCAAGAATATCACCAGTAGAAGGTTTCATAATAATAACGCATCCACCATCAGCTTTATTTTCTTTAACTGCTTGATCTAAATATTTTTCAGCAATGCTTTGTACATAAACATCAAGTGTTAAATAAATATCACTTCCATTTTGAGCGGGAATATACTGCTCATTTTCATCAGAAATAGCTTCTTTATTAACGTTTGTAGAAGTTATAATTCTACCAGGTGTACCACTTAGTTCATTTTCCCAAGCAGCCTCAATTCCTTCAAGACCTTTATCATTTCCAAAGAAACCGATAACATTAGATGCTAAATTTTCATAAGGATAAGATCTTTTAGAATCTTCGTCTATATTAATACCTGTAGTTATATTGTTTTCATCAAGCCAAGAGTTCAAATTATCAATAACTGATTTATCAACTTTTTTAGCAATAGTAACAACAGAAGATGTTGAGGAATTAAGTTTTTCTAAAGTTTCTTCGTAATCAATAGAGAATACAGAAGCAAATCCAGATGCTAAAGTCTCATTTGATACTGTTGAACCATCTTTATAACAAACTTGTCCAGGATTAATAGAAACTGTGTCAACAGTAGAACTAATTGCTAAAATCTTATTAGTTGAATCATAAATTGTACCTCTTTTACTTGCTATTACTTGACTAGTTGTTTGTTGATTATAAGCACTAGCTTTATATTCTGCCCCTTTAACAAATTGTATATAGCCAATACGTCCTAATAATAGAACAAAACAAAAAGTAAAACTTCCAAGTAGAAATAAAGAACGAACGTTATATGATTGCTTTTTCTTGAAAACGGTACCAATTCCCAATTTTTTATTAATACGATTTTTTCCTATGTGAATCAGTCCTTCCAAAAAAGACAAGCAAATAAAACATTAAATTAAAATATAAAATTAATGTTCTTTTTCCTTGCCCCTAAAATATATACAATTATTTTATATTATAGAAAAATAAAAATCAATATGATATAATACAAAAAGAGTATTAATGTAAATAGAAAGGAAACATTATGAATTTATACGAAGAAACACGATTTATAATGAAACAAAATAATATAACAGCAAATAAAAATTTAGGACAAAATTTCTTAATTAATGAAGAGGTTGTAGATTCAATAGTTGAAAATGCAGAAATTACTAAAAATGATTTAGTAATAGAAATTGGACCAGGGTTAGGAACACTAACAAGTAGACTACTTGAAAAAGCAGGAAAAGTTATTTGCGTTGAACTAGATAGAAAGATGATAGCAATATTAGAAAAAAGGTTTAAACTATATGAAAATCTTGAATTAATAAATGACGATATTTTAAAAATCAATTTAAATCAACTAATAAGTCAAAACAAAATAAATGAAATAAAACATGTAAAAATTGTTGCAAACTTACCTTATTATATAACAACACCAATAATAATGAAATTACTAGAAGAAAGACTTGATATAGAAAGTATAACAGTAATGATTCAAAAAGAGGTTGCACAAAGGCTAGCAGCTAAGCCGGGAACAAGCGATGTAGGAAGTATAACATATACGATTTGGTATTATACAGAACCAAAGATTGTATTAGAAGTACCAAAAGAATCATTCATTCCAGCTCCAGAGGTAACATCAAGTGTAATTAAACTTGATATATTAAAACAGCCAAGAATAGAAGTAAAAGATGAAAAACAGTTCTTTAAAATAATAAAAGTTGCATTCATGCAAAAAAGAAAAACTTTAATAAATGCCTTAGTAAATGGAAAAGTATTTCAAAATAAAGAGGATGCAAAGAAATGTTTAGATGAATTAAAAATTGACGAAAAAATCAGAGGAGAAAAGCTAACTCTGGAACAATATAAAAACATAGCAGAATATACATATAATGGAAAATAAAAAGGAGAAAAACATCTCCTTTTTTATTTTACCCTAAAAAGCATAAAAAGGGTCAAAAAGGCGAATTCCTAAGAAAAAAGTAATACTGTAATGGAAAGTTTAAAAAAATGTAACATTTTTGCAACAAAGCATTGAAATAAGCCCCATTTCTGTTGTATAATAGTATTGTGAGACTATCTAAAAGTATTTAGATTATCGAGAGAAAACTTAGGAGGATGTTTATATGTTTAAAGAGAAAAAAAGCGGAAAAGCAATAGTAGCAATCATTTTAGTAATGTGTTTAACTTTTGCAAACTGTTTTACTTTATTTTCAAACTTAAGCTATGCAGCAGACGAAGCCTTAGGGAAACAAGCAACAGAGAGCTCAAATGTAGTAGATTTTAATGCAGAGTTCGTAAAAGAAGATAAAGAAAAAAGTTATGAATTTGAAGGAACAATTGATGAAGAAAATTTATCACTTCAAATGCAAATTGAGGTAAAAAAAGAAGGATATCTTAAAAATGCAAAGATTCAAATAGAATCTGAAAATGGATTATCTTTTGAGATATCTCAAGAACAAGGTAACAATTATCAGATAAACGGAAACTCAATAACACTTTCAAATATCACAGCAGGAGAAAAGATAGAAATCAAGTTACCTATCAAATACAGAGAAAGAGATGACATTGAAAATTTAAATAAAAAAGTAAATGTTAAATTAATAGGAACATATGTAAATGGTCAAGGAAAAGAAAAAGGCATTTCACAAAATGTTTTACTAAAATTAGTTTGGCATACAAATACAGAGTACACAATAACATCAGAATTGAAAAAATATATTACATTTGGAGAAGAAAACAAAAAAGTTATCTTACAAACAAATGTAAAGACATGGTTACCAACAGAAAACAACTTTGTATCTAAAGAAGAATTAACAATAGATGCAATAAATGTTGATGGATATAAAATAGAAAAGGTAATAGTTGCAGATAAAGAAGGAAAAATGCAAGATTCTGATTGGTCATATAATGCAGATGAAAATAAAATAACAATAAAAATAGAAAACGAAAAAGAAGCAATTCAATCAGATGAATTTTTAATTACATATATTATGTCAGGAAACACTGAAATCGAATTACCATTTAAAACAAACTCAAAAATAAATGGTTCTATTTTCATGTTTGGAACTGATGAGAAAGTCGAAACAGAATTAGATCAAGAATATGAAATAAATGAAGAGTTAGGAAACACAGTTTCAGTTGAAGGTGAATCAACAGAAAAAATTAAAGCTGGAAACATATTAGTTGATTCATTAGCTGATGAAAATAATAGTACGATTACATATAGTACAAAAATAAATGTAGATATTTCATCAACAGAAATGTGTGAAGGAATAAAAATTCAAAGTAATGAAGAAAATTTTGAAAATGCAGCTGGATTATTTGATTCTAAAACATCTTCATTTAGATCAATAGAAGTAGCCAAAGAAAGCTTTAATAAAATCTTAGGTGAAGATGGAAAAATCGAAATAAAAAATGAAGCAGGAGAATTAATTTCTACAATAAACAAAAATACAAAAATAGAAAATGATAATTATAAAGTAGAAATAAATACAAATCAAATACAAATAGTAACAAGTAAACCAGCAACAGAAGGAATTCTACCTATAGTTCTAAATAAAGAACTTGGAAAAACAGAATATACATATGATGAAATAAAAACATTCTCAAACATAGATTTAAATTATACAGGAAGCATCATATACGCAGGTGAAGTAGAAAATAAAGTTTCTACAGTAACAAACAAGGTTGAAATTGAACAACCAAAAACAAATGCAGAATTAGCAATTTCAAGAAATACATTAAGTACAATAGCAGATAATAATGATATAGAATTAGAAGTAAAACTAAACAACGTAAATGAGGGAAATGATGTATATCAAAATCCAAGATTTCAAATAACATTCCCTGAATATATAGAAGAAGTAAACGTTTCAAATATAGCAATAGCAAATTCAGAAGATGTATTTAAAATAGCAAGTAGTACAATTTCAAAAAATGAAAATGGAAACTTAGTTTTAGATATTATATTAGAAGGAAATCAAACAAAATATAATTCTAATAAAATGAGCAATGGTACAAGCATATTAGTAAATTGCAATATAAGATTAAATTTATATACACCAACAAGCAAAGAAAAAATAACATTAACATATGAAAATGAAAGAGCTTCACAATATCAAAATGAAGCAAATGGATTAGGATACAGTGAAGTTGAAGTAGAATACAAAGCACCAGTTGGCGTAGTAAGTATTAACAGAATATCAAATTACGAAACAACAGGAAAAACAATCACATCAGTAGATCAAGGAAAAGTAACAGATAAAATAGAAATATTTGATGAAGCAAAAATTGCAACAATGGATATCTTAGTAATGAACAACAATGAAAATGATTGCAATAATATAAAAATTTTAGGAAGAACGCCATTTAAAGGAAATAAAGATGTAAGCACAGGAGAAGATTTAGGAACAACAGTAGATGCAAAAATGGTATCTTCAATAATAGCAGATGAAAATAATCAAGCCAATGCAATAATCTATTATTCTGATAATGGAGATGCAACAGAAGATTTAGAGAATGAATCAAATAATTGGACAACAGATATTGGAAGCCTAGAAATGGTTAAATCATATTTAATTGTATTAGATAATTATGAAATGAAACCAGGAGAAATAGTTAAATATTCATATCAATATGAAATTCCAGAAAACCTAGAACATAATGCAAACATCTATGGTTCATTCAAAACAATTTACGATAACCTAAATAATGTAGCAACAGTAAAAGAAGAATCTAATGCAGATATCGTTGGATTGTCAACAGGAGTAGGACCACAAATAGCAGTAAAAACCGTATCAAATGTACAAGAAACAGTTAAAGAATACGAAAAAATAAAATATATAATAACAGTAGAAAATACTGGTTCAGAGGTAGCTGAAAACATAAAAGTAAACACAAAAGTACCAACAGGAGCAACAGTAGCAGTTCATTCAAGTTATAGCTCTGTTGAAATGGCAAAAGGTTGGACATTAAAATCAGATAGAGAAATCACAACAACATTTGAAAAAATAAATCCAGGCGAAGTAAAGAAAATAGAATTCTTTGTACAAGCTAACAAATTACCAACAATCGAAGAATATTATGCTGGTGAAGAAGGATTTACTAAAAATGATGATGGTACATATAGTATCAATGAATCATATATTGATGAAAATGGTGAAACAAAATATGCTGATAAAAAGATAGACAGTATACCAGAAATAAAATTAGTTTGTGAATCAACAATAACTGCAAAAGATTTAGCAAAAGAAATTAAAACAGAAGATTCAGGAATAGTTGTTAAAAAATCAAACTTAGTTGCAGAAGAAACAGTAGAAACAGAAGATTCTGTAGCAAAAGTAAATGAAACAATAGAATCAAAAATTCAAATAAAAAATAATAGCTCTGAAGTAATGAAAAATATAAAAGTTACAAAAGTTTTACCAACAGGATTAAATTATAGTGAAAGTTACATCAGAGGATATGCAGATGATGGAATTACATTAAGAAAAATAAATACTACTAACTATGATATGGATACAAGAACAGTAACATGGAACATAGATGAATTAAAACCAGGAAGAACAGTATTACTTATAGGTGATTGGGTTGTTGGAGACATGAAAAATGGTACATACAAAGAAACAGTTTCTACTAACTCAAACATATTTGTAAATGGAGAAAATTATCAAGCTGGACAAGTTGATATTACAATAGGAAGACCAAACCTAGAAATATCACAAGCATCTAATAAAACAAACGAATACATCAAAGTTGGTGATGAAATTGAATATACATTTACAATAAAAAATACAGGAGCTGTAAGAGCAAATAATGTAATCTTAACAGATAAATTACCTGATGAAGTTAGCATTAAAAAATTAGAATATAAAGTTGATGGTGTAGCAGTATCAAAAGTAGTTGCAAAAAATGAAGATGCAACAGTATATACAAGTATCTTACCAGAAGGTACACTTGAAGCTAAAGTTACAGCACAGGTAAATGATATTCAAGCTGCTCAGAAAACAATAACTAACATTGGAAATGTGGAAGGACAAAACATAGAAAATGTTGGTTCAAATAAAATAACAAATATTATAGAAAGAACAGCAGATCAACAAGAAAATGAAGATAATTCAAATAAAGATAACAACAATAATAACAGTTCTTCAAACAATACTAATAACAGTCAATCAAGCGAAAACATAAAAGATAAATATGAAATTAAAGGAACAGCATGGTTGGACGAAAATAAAAATGGATCAAGAGAAGCCACAGAAAGCAAATTAGCAGGAATAGAAGTAAAATTAATAAATTCAAAAACATCAGAAGTAGTAGACAAAACAGTAACAGATCAAGATGGTGAATACAAATTTAGTAATTTAAATAATGGAACATACATTGCAATCTTCTATTATGATAATAGCAAATATGCATTAACAGAATACAAAAAACAAAATGTATCAGATGACAAAAATTCAGACGTTATCACAGGTGAAGAAAATAACAAAACTGTAGCAACAACAGAAGTAATAACAATAGAAAATGGAAGTATATCAAATATTGATTTAGGATTAATAAAAGCAACAACATTTGATTTAGCATTAACAAAAGCTATTACAAAAGTTACAGTTCAAACAAGCAATGGAACAAAATCATATGATTTTGATAATACAGATTTAGCAAAAGTAGATATAAATGCAAAATACTTAAATGGAGCAAACGTTTTAGTAGAGTATACATTTACAGTAAAAAATGAAGGTGAACTTGAAGGATATGCAAAACAAATAGTTGATTACATGCCAAAAGAACTTGAATTTAATACAGAACTAAACAAAAATTGGTATAAAGGAAATGATGGAAATCTATACACTGAAGAATTGACAGATACGTCAATTGCAGCTGGAGAAAGCAAAACAGTAAAATTAGTATTAACAAAAGCAATGACAGAAACAAATACAGGTATAATAAATAACCAAGCAGAAATTTCAAAAGACTACAACCAAGCAGGTGTAGCAGACCAAGACTCAACTCCTGGAGATCAAGATCCAAAAGATGACGATATGTCATCAGCTGATCTTATCATAGGTGTAAAAACAGGTGAAACATTGATATATATATCAGCAATAATTGCAGGAATTATCGCTGCAATAGTAATAGCGCTAATTATTAAGAAAAGCAAAATAATATACAAGATTCAATATAAAGTTGGGAAGGGGGTGTAGTTACAAATGAAAAAGAAAAAGATTATAATTGCAAGTATTATAACAATATTAATTATATTGATAGCATATTCAGGATATAAGATAATCGGAAAATCAACAAATGAAATGTTATCAGAGGGTAACGGATTACCAGCAAGCTTCCCATATGTAACATATGAAGACTTAATAAATGAAAATGACACGCTATGTTGCGGTAAAGGAATTGCATTAATAGGAGCATCAAGAACAATGGTTTCAACAGGAGGCCAAAGTCAATCAGAACCATACTTAACAATGAATGATATTGGAAAGAAAATATTCCAAAAAGAACAAGCTGCATCAGGAGATGTAACATCAGATAATTTCGTAAATCCATATTCATCAGCAACAAGTTATACATATGGATACTATAAAGAATCAGAAAAGAAAGTTGCAAATCCAGAAGAAGCTTACATATTAGCAGAAATATCAGAAAATTATCCTTCAAATGATAGTACATTTTATAATGTTACTAACAAAGAATATAAAGGAGAAATTGAAGAAGCATATTTCTACAATATATATGGAACAGTTATATATGGTGTAAATATTGATAAAACATCAGGTGAACCACAAGATTTCGTAGTAAAAGATGAAGAATCAGGCAAATACTATTATGTAGAAATCACAGATAGCGGAAGATTCTTCCCATACACATATGTACAATATGCATGGTGGAAAACACCAGCAGGTGGAAGCTCAGATAAAGTTGAATCAACAGCCTTATCAAGAGAAGCAGAAGCTTTCGAAGCATATATTAATAAAGTAGCAAAAAGAGATTCAAAAGGAGAAATAGTTACTGAACAAAAAACAGTAACAGTAGATGGAAAAACAGCAACAGTTACAGCACCAGTAATAGATTATAAAGTTACAGGTGAAGATGACAAAGCAGAAGTTCAATATGACGAAGATCATGAAAGATATTTAATAGGACCATTCAAAATTAATTATTATGAAGAATCAGTTACAACAGATAGAGGAACAGTAGATTTTTCTGCAATAACTAATGCAACATTAGTTAGTAACTTAGGTGAAGTAGACAGCTCAAATTGGTTTTTCAAATACAATAATAGAAGTGCTGATGATACAGCAGCATTCCCACACAATGGAGAAGAATTCTACATAGTATTAGACTATATAGATGATATGAGATATATTAAAGATTTAAAATTTGATTTCAAATACATGAATGCAGGTGGAGAATACTCATCATTAAAAGGTGAATACTTTAATGCAAGTTGGGAACCAAAATCAGAAGCTATATGGTGCAATGAAGGCGCAAAAAATTGCCCATGCGGAGGACATCATACAAGTGCAAGATATGATAGTAAAGGAAACTTAATTTGTTCAGGTGGAGCTAAAAAATGTTCACATGGATATTATCATAACCACATTGTGAAATGGAATTATTGGGTTGAACTAGAAGATTTAACACCAAACCAATCACAACCATTAGCACAAGTTTATGTAGGTGTAAGATGGTATGAAGAAGCAAGTTACTCATTCAAAACAGATTTAAAACCAGAAGAGTTAATTAGATTAACAATTCCTATGGAAGGTGAAGTTTGGATTGATAAAGTAGCTGATAAGAAAAATCCAGATTACATAGAAGGAACAAGACAAGACGGAGAAGAAGGATACAAAAACGCAGAAGTATATATTTACAAAGTATATAGCAAAGATGGAAAAATAGAAAAAAGAGAATTAGCAAAAATATATGCAGAAGATAATAAAACACAATTAAGCTATCCAATATACACAGATGCAAATGGTAAATATAAAATACCAAACATCAATGTACCTGGTTCAAGCAAAGAATCAAATATGAAAGAAGACGGATATGATATTTCATATGATGTAGAATTCAAATATGATGGACAACACTATGAAGCATCAGCAGCATTACCAACATCAAACGGAAATGCAGAAAAGTATATTAAAGCAAGTAAAGAAGAAAAAGAAGCTTACGAAAAAGATTCAATAGCATCAGAAGCTGCAACAGAAAGAGATAATTATAATAAGAAATTTACTGAAGTATATGGTGGAAATAGTATAGATAAAAATGGAAATACAAAAGGATATTCAACTAACGGAAAAGATACATTAAATCTAGATTACACATCAACAGAATTCTCATTACCAAACAATACAAATACAAGAAGATTATCAACATTAACAGTATTAGATAAAGATGAACACATAATCGACCAATACAAAATGACAGCAACAACAGGTAATACAGGAGTTTATTATCCAGTAGATAATAAAATATCTGTAAGTGAAGCAGATGATGTAAAAGAATTAAGCGTTGTTGAAAATGAAACAGGAAAAACAACAACATACAAAACAATTTATAACTATATGCTACATATCAACTTAGGTGTAAAAGAAAGAGAAAAAACAGACTTATCATTATTCAAAGATTTATACAAAGCTGAAATAGTTGTAAATGAAAAAGAAATAACAAAAACATACAATAAATATGTAGACGTAGAAGATGAAGCTAATAAAGATGCCTTAGAAGTACAAATTGAAGCTTGCAAAATTGGAAAATATAAATTAGGACTATATAGTTCAGATTATGAATATCGTTCAACAGTATACCAAACAAGTGAAGAAGCTGTTAAAAACATAAAAGCAGATACAGACTTAAAAGTATACTTAACATACAGAATTGCAATAAATAATGAAAGCGAAGCAGCAAACGGATTAGAAGCAACAATAAACCAAATAAACGATTACTATGATAAATCATTCACATTAGTAAATGAAGACATCAAAGCAAACGTATTAGATAACAACCAAGACAGAGTAAATAAAGTAGTTGCAGAAAGTCCATACTATAGAATAGTAAAAGCAAATGAAACACCAACATATACATATTGGTCAGACAACATGCAAAGATTTAAATGTAATGATACAAATCAACAAGTAAATGATAGCTATAAAAAATTAACAATAACAGATTTAAAAGATCAAAAATTAGCTACTGGAGAACAATTAGAAATGTTCATAACATTCGAAGTTGATAAAGATGGATATAAAGGAACATCTGATAGACCAGAATTACTTGGAGAAAAGAATAATGTAGCTGAAATAGCAAATTACTCAACATACTACACAAATGGAAAAGTAGCAGGAATAATTGATAGAGATTCAGCTCCAGATAACATTGATTTAAATAGAAATGTAAAAGAATGGTATGAAGATGATACAGAATCAGCACCAGCAATAGACATAGAATTATATCAATACAACAGAGAAATAAATGGTAGCGTTTGGGATGACGCAGAAACAGTTGACTTATTATATGGTCAAAAAGTTGCTAACGGAATCATGGATGAAGGCGAAAGAAAAGTAAAAGACATAGATGTTCAAATCGTTGAAAAAATTCAAATAGATGGAATAGAATATGAAAAGATTTGGACAGAAGATGACTTCACTAACTTGTCTGATGAAGAAAAGAAAGAGTATAGATTAAAAAATGTAACAACAGATGAAAATGGTTACTACTACTTCAAAGGTGTATTAGCTGGAAACTATGTAGTAAGATTCAAATACGGAAATAAAGAAGCAACAGTAAAATATAATGGTCAAGATTATAAGAATACAGCATATCAAGCAGGAATGACAAATGCAGATGGAACAACAACATTAGATAATGAATGGCAAGACTTAAAAACAAATACATTAAATGAAGTAAGAGTTTCAGATGCAAGAGATTATGAACTTCAAAGAATGAAAGTAATTGCATATTCAAAAGATATAAATAATCAAATAGGAACAGTACTTGAAAGTGCAGACCAAGATAAAGATCATAAAGAATTAATAGACAATACACAAATGGTTGCAAACACAGCTAAGTTAAACATTGAAATAGAACATCAAGATTACATAGACTATGGAACTGTAAATAAAGTTAATGGCTTAAATGAATATACATATACAGTAAAGAACATAGACTTTGGATTAGAGAAAAGATCAAAAACAACAGTAGAATTAGACAAGAAGATATCAAGAATTGCTCTATATAAAAATGATGGAGAAACATTATTATTAAACGTATACTTCAATGAAGACGGAACAATCAACAAAGAAAAACCAGATAGTCAATACGTTAACAAAGTAACACACTTAGATGAACAAAATAATATTCAAGGATTTGAATATATTCCAATGGAAAGCCAATTCAAAAATGGTACACAATTAAAAATTGAATATCAAATAACAGTAAAAAATAATTCTGAAGTAGATTGGACAGGAAAAATTGCAGATTACACGACATCAGAAGAAATTCTAAATAAAGTAGCAGAACTTGAAAAAGCACAAAATTACGTATCAGGAGAATTAATAGAATATGGTAAATATGTTGGATTAAACTACTATAATAATCAAAATAACGATACAGATAAAATTGTTAAAACAAAAGTTGAACAAATAATTGACTATATTGACAATGATGCATCATCAAGTGTAGATGATAATACAAGTGTAGAAAATAGTAGCTGGAGTCCAGTAACACTAGAAACATTACAAAATAATAAGACATTAGATTCAAAAGTATATACAACAAACAGTAATGGAAAACAAACAATTGTAGATTCAAAAGGAAGAGAATATATAACAGATACAAAACAAAATGTTTTAGTAACAGATGGAGATAGATATAATCCAAGTATTATTACAGAGTTAGTACCAGATTCAGCATCTGCTGCAACAGGAATTGCATCATCTGGAAAGATTAGAGTTGTTATATCAAAACAAATGAATGAAGAAACATCAAAAGATGATTTATATAACAATATAGCAGAAGTAATAGAATACTCAAACACAGTAGGAAGAAGAGATGCACAAGCTGTACCAGGAAATGCAGAAGTAGCAAGAGGAGAATATTTAGCAGCAACAGGTTATGAAAATGGAGTATTAAAAACAGATTATGAAGGTGCAAAAGAAGTTGAGGTTAATGGAGCAACATTACATCTAAATGGTGAAAGAGACACAGATGCACCAAACTATGTAACATTAACAGAACCAACTGGTATCTCAATAAGAGAATACAACAAGAGAAATTATGCAATAGCAATAACAATAGCTGGAATAATCTTAGCAGCAGGAATTGTAGTAATCAAAAAGAAGATTATAAAATAATAAAAATCTTTAAAGAAGGGAGAGTAGCGAAAAAGCTACTCTTCTTTTTTTGTATATATATTAAAAAATTGGAAAAAATATCAACTAAGAATAATACCTAAAAAAGGTAAAATCAAGGGAGATATTTTTAATGAATAAATATAAGTATCTAAATATAAAAGGTACGAATCTAGAAGAAGGCCAATTAGAAAAATATTTAAAACAAATTGCTGAAGAACATATTATAAGTAAGAATTCAGAAAAAGTAACATACCCAATTAATAAAGTTGAAGAAAATTTCAAAGTAATATTAAAAACATATGAATTACTTAATGAACATTTAAGACTAGGAATAAAAGTACATTCAGCAGGAGAATGGTTATTAGACAATTTTTACGTAATAGAAGAAACTGTAAAAAATATTGAAAAGTCATTAACAATGAAAAAATATACAAAATTACCAGGAATAGCTAACAACAAATATAGAGGATTCGCAAGAATATATGTTCTAGCAAGTGAAATAATTGCATTTAGTGATGAAAGTATAACTGAAGAAAAAATAATTCAAGCAATAAATAGTTATCAGACAAGAAAAATATTATCTATGGAAGAAATTTGGAATATTGGAATTTTTATGGAAATAGCAATCATTCAGAAAATATCAGATATATGTGAAAAAATATATTATTCCCAAATTCAAAAATACAAAGTCGAAAATATATATGAAAGATTAATAGAAATAAAACCTAACGAGGAAAGAATATTTAAAAAGAAAGTAAAAAATAAAAGCAAGATAGATACATTAAACTATTCATTCATAGAGTACATGGTATATAAGCTTAGAAGAATAGGAAAAAAAGGAAATCCATATATAGAAGTTCTAGAAAAACAAATAAATAAATTAGGCACAACAGCCGATGATATAGTAAAAAAAGAACATTTATATGTAGCAACATTAAAAATAGAAATAGGCATATGTATAACTTCAATAAAAGCTATAAATAGAATAAGTTTTCAAAAAATATTTGAAAAAACAAATAAAACAGAAGAATTATTAAATAATGATCCGAGTGGAGTATTTAAAAAACAAACAGAAGATACAAAAGAATTATATAGAGAAAAAATAAAACAGATTTCTAATAAAACAAAAATCTCAGAAATATATATAACAGAAGAAATCTTGAAATTAGCAAATAGATACAAAAATTCAGAAGCGGAAAAGAGAAAATCTCACGTAGGATACTACTTAATCGATGAAGGGATTTATGAACTAAAAGAACAGATATTAGAGAGAAAAATAAAAAGAAAGTCAGCAAAAAATAGACAAAAAATATACATTTGTATAAGTTTAATATTACCATTAGTATTAGATTTTGTTTTAATGCAAAGGCTTGATATGAACACAATATGGAAAATAATGCTTTTCATAATCTCATATGTACCAATATATGAAATAAGCATAAAAATTATAAATTATATAATTTCTAAAACAATAAAATCAGTTAAAATTCCTAAAATAAATTATGAAGATGGAATAAGTGATGACTCCAAAACTATGGTAGTAATCCCTACAATTTTAGATTCAAAAGAAAAAGTAAAGGAAATGATAAAGAAAATCGAAGTATATTCGTTAGCAAATGAAGATAAAAACCTTTATTTTACACTATTAGGAGACTGCACAACATCTGAAAAAGAAGTGGAAAAATTTGATAAAGAAATTGTAGAAAGTGGAAAAGAAGAAGTAGAACGATTAAATGAAAAGTACGGAATATCAGATAAATTTAATTTTTTATATAGAAAAAGACATTGGAATCCAAATGAAGAAAAATATTTAGGATGGGAAAGAAAAAGAGGGCTATTAATAGAATTCAATGATGTTTTGCTTGGAAATAAATGCAATGACTTTATAATAAATACATTAAATACTTTTCAAGAGAAAATAAAATATGTAATAACAATTGATTCCGATACAAATTTAGTATTAGATTCTGCAGAAAAAATGGTTGGAGCTATGTCACATATTTTAAATAAACCTATAATGAAAAATGGCGTAGTAGAAAAAGGATATAGCATAATGCAACCGCGAATAGGAATAACATTAGAAGACTCACAAAAAACAATGTTTACTAAAATTTTTTCTAGTAATCCAGGAATAGATTTTTATACAAACGCAATTTCTGATATATATCAAGATTTGTTTGGAGAAGGAATATTTACAGGAAAAGGAATATATGATTTAGAAATATATCAAAAATTAATGAAAAACACTTTACCAGAAAACAGAATTCTTAGCCACGACTTAATAGAGGGAAACTACTTAAGGTGCGCGCTTCTTTCAGATGTTGTTCTACTTGATTCATTTCCAAATCAATATTTATCATATCTTGAAAGAGAAAAAAGATGGATAAGAGGCGATTGGCAGATTGCTAGTTGGATAGAAAAATTAATAAATCAAAAGAGAAATCCGATAAATAATATTAGTAAATTCAAGATATTTGATAATTTACGTAGAAGCATATTGCCAATAAGTGAACTATTAATCCTAATAATAGCGATAGGAAAAGAAAATATTATTTTATTAACAATGATATTAATATCATTATTTATAAATAGTATTTTAGAATTAATAAATAAAATAATATACAAAAAAAGTATCACAGAAGAAAAGATATATGCAGATAAAAAGTTTTATAGAAATATTTCTGGAACAAGAGGAACAATTTTAAGAAATAGTATCGAATTAACATTCTTACCAACTACTGCTGAAAATTCATTATCAGCGATAACCAAAACACTATATAGATTGAAGGTTAAAAAGAGATTACTTGAGTGGAAGACGTCAGAGTCGGTGGATAAAACAACAGAAAATTCATTAGAATATTACTGTAAAAAAATGTTTAGCAACATATTTATTGGAATAATAATGTTTGGATTATTAAATCCATTAGGAATGGTAATAGGAACACTTTGGATATTTGCACCATATATAGCGTGGAATTTAAGTCAAAAAATAAATAAGAAAAGGAAAATTACAAAGGAAAATAAAGAATATCTAAGAACAGTAGCACAAGAGACTTGGAAGTACTTTGAAGATTCATTCACAAAAGAAAATAATTATCTTGTACCTGATAATTATCAGCAAGGGAGAAAAGGCGAGTTTGTCACAAGAACATCATCAACAAATATAGGATTAGAAATACTATCAATAATTTCAGCTTATGACTTGAATTTTATTTCATTAGAAGAATGTATAAGTATGTTGGAAAAAATAGTAGATACAATAAACAATTTAATGAAATGGAACGGACATCTATATAACTGGTATAACATAAAAACATTGCAACCATTAAAACCAGAGTATGTATCTACAGTAGATAGCGGAAATTTTGTGGGATATTTATATGTGCTAAAAAATTTTTTAATCTCTAAAAATGCAAAAAAAGAAATGATAGAAAATATCAAACAATTAATAAATAATACCGATTTTAGTAAATTATATAGTGAGAAACAAAGATTATTTTCAATAGGATTTGACATATCAAGTAATAGATTAAGCGATTCATATTATGATTTTTTAGCTTCAGAAGCTAGACAGACAAGTTTCGTAGCAATAGCCAAAAAAGATATAAAATATAAACATTGGATAAATTTAAGTAGAACGCTAACATCTATAAATGGGTTTAAAGGATTAATTTCATGGTCAGGAACAGCCTTTGAATATACTATGCCAAATTTAATTATGGAAGTGCCGGAAGGAAGTCTGATTGATGAAGCATGTAGATTTGCAAGAGAATGCCAAATTGACTATTCAAATAAAAACAAAATACCGTGGGGAATATCCGAATCAGCCTATTCATTAAAAGACTTACAAGGAAACTATCAATACAAGGCATTTGGAATACCCATATTAGGTTTAAAAAGAGGATTGGAAGAAGAATTAGTTATTGCTCCATATGCTACTGCGTTATTTTTAGAATATGACATAAATGAGGCGATAAATAATTTTAGAACATTAGAAAAATATAATATGCGAGCAAAATATGGATTTTATGATTCATTAGATTTTACAAGAGAGAGAATAAATCCAAGAAGAAAATATGAACCAGTAAAAACATATATGGCACATCATCAAGGTCTTATATTAAATTCTATAAATAATATTTTAAATAAAGAAATTTTAAGAAAAAGATTCATGAAAAATCCAGAAATAAGTTCTGTGAAAATATTATTAAATGAAAGAATGCCAGACTCAGTTGTTCTCTCAAAAGAAAAAAGAAACAAAGTTAATAAAGGAAAATATATTAGCATATATGATGACAAAGAAATTGTGTATACAAATAAAGAAAATTATAATAGATACAATGCAATATCAAGCGATGAATACACAAATGTAATTGATTATAAAGGCCATGGATATAGCAAATATAAAGATATTCAAATAAACAGGTTTAGAAATAGAATAGATTGTCATGAAGGAATTGGTGTATATTTTAAAAATACTAAAACCAAAAGAATATGGAGTAGTTTTGAAAGTGATAAAGTAATATTCACACAAGGAAAAGAAGAATTTATAAAGAAAGAAGAAAACATAAAGACAAAAGTAAAAGTATTTTTAACACCAGAAGAACCAGCCGAAATAAGGCAAATAGAAATAAAAAATGATGGTATATTAACAAATACAATAGAAACATATATGTATATAGAACCATTATTATCAAGATTACAAGATGATATTGCACATCCTTGCTATAATAACATGTTTTTGAAATTTAAATATTTAAAAGATGAAAACACAGTAATTTGCTCTAGGAAAATAAAAGATAAAGAAATATTTTTAGGAGTTAAGGTAATCAAAAAAGATGAAAATGAAATAGAAGTTGAATTAGATAAAGAAAAGTTTATTGGAAGAAATAGTATAATTCCTAAAGCAATATTAGAATCACATAATTTTTCAAACGAGGAAATAGAAACTGTAGAGCCAATTATAGCATTTAAAACAAAAGTAGATATTGGACCACAAGAAGAAGAAAAAATTAATTTTATTATTCAAGTATCTGAAAACCAAGAAGAGTTATTAAGCACTCTTAGAGAAATGAATTCAGAAAAGATAGAAACAATATCTGAATTAGCCAAAGCCAAAAGCGAAGAAGAAATAAAGTTCTTAGAAATAAATGGAGAACAAATAGAAAATAATCAAAAATTATTAGGGCACCTAATTGAAAAAGATATTCCAAAAACGATAAATACATGTTTCAATATTGAGAATGTATGGAAATTTGGAATATCAGGAGATAATCCAATAATATTACTAGAAATAAAAAATATAGAAGAACTATATGCATTAGAAGAATTATTAAATACAATAGAATTTTTTAATGTTAAAAAAATTAAAATCGATTTGTGTATTTTAAATAATGAAAAAATGAGCTATGAGACTTTTGTGAAAGACGAAATAAATGAAGTAATAAAAAATCATAGACTAGAATATTTAAGGGATAATCAGATTTTTGTATTAAATAAAAATGAACTAACTGAAACTGATATTGAGATCATTAGAACCATTGCTGATATAAAATTATATGGAAATATTGGTGGAATAAAAAATAATCTTGATGAAATAGAACAGACACCATTTAGAAATGATAAAAATGAGTATATCAAGCAAAAAGCAAGTGAAGAAATAGAAAAAGAAATTGTAGAATTTGACAATGGAATAGGTGGATTTACTCAAGACGAATATGTAATGAACATTAATAAAGATCAGATTCCTCCACGAGCATGGAGCAATATAATTGCAAATGAGAAATTTGGAACAATAACTACAGAAAATTCAGGAGGATATACTTGGCAAGAAAATAGTAGATTAAATAGAATAACAACATGGGAAAATGATGCAATACAAGATTTTAAATCTGAAGAAATAATTATAAAAGATATAGATCAAAAACAATATTGGAATTTAGGAAGTGATTCAGAAAACAACTCATATCAAGTAAGATATGGAATGGGATATTCAAAATATCTACAAATAAATAATAATATAATACAAGAAAACACAATATTTGTACCAGTAGATGGTGCAGTAAAAATAAATCATATTATATTAAAAAATAGAGATAGAAACAAAAGAAGGCTAACACTATATTATGCAATTAACACAAGTTTGGGAGAAGAGAGAAATAAAAATCTAGGAAAAATAAAAGTAAGCAAAAATGATAATATAATTGAATTAGAAAATATATGTAAAACTAATTTCAACAAGAAAGTGGAAATAACATCAAGCGATAAAATTAAAGGGTATACAAATAATTATAAAGATTTTTATACAGAACAAATGAATCCTATTAAAGGAATTAATCAAAAAGAATTAAAGCCAGACGGAAATATTTTAATAAAAAATGAATTAGTTGTAGAAATTCCAATAGAATTAGACGGATTTGAAAGAAAAAATTTAAACATATTAGTAGGAAGTAATGTTATTAAATATACAGAAAATAGTGTAGTAGATGAAGAACTTGAAAAAGTAGAAAAATATTGGAAAGAAAAAACAGAAAAAATAAGAATAAAAACGCCATCTGAAAAATTAAATATATATATGAATAAATGGCTTATATATCAAACTATAACAAGTAGATTAAATGGCAAGACAGGATTTTACCAATCGGGCGGAGCAACAGGATTTAGAGATCAGCTCCAAGATTCATTAGGAATGAAGTGGATAGATGAAAAGATATTACATGACCAAATAATTGAAGTAGCTAAGCACCAATTTAAAGAAGGTGATGTATTACATTGGTGGCATGCTAGTAATCAAACAGGAATACGTACTAAAATGTCAGATGATAGATTATGGTTGCCATACAGCGTTTTGGAATATATTGATTTTACAGAAAACACAAAAATACTTGAAGAAAAAGTAGCATATGTAACTGGAATAGAAATTGAAGATGAAGATGATAAATATGGAAAATATGAATATACAGAAGAAAAAGAAAGTGTTTATGAACATTGCATAAAAGCAATAGAAAAAAGTTTAGATTTCGGAAAAAATGGGTTTCCAAAGATAGGTACTGGTGATTGGAATGATAGTTTAAATAAAGTCGGACACAAAGGAGAAGGAGAAAGCATGTGGCTTGGATTTTTCTTATATGATATATTAACTAGATGGGAGAAAATACTAGAGAGCAAAGATGAAAATGAAAAAATAGAAAAATACAGAGAAATAGCAAGAAAGTTAAAGAGAAGTTTAAATACAGAAGCATGGGATGGAAATTGGTATAAAAGAGCAATAACAGATGATGGAAAAGTTATCGGAAGTAATAAAAATAAAGAAGGAAAAATAGACAGCATAGCACAAAGTTGGGCTGTGATTTCAGAAGCGGGAGAAAACGATAAAAAATATTTGGCATTAGATTCAGCAAAAAAATATTTAGTAGATGAAGAAAATAAAATAATAAAATTATTGACACCAGCATTTAAAGAAGATGAATTAGATCCTGGATATATAAAAAGATATCCAGCAGGAGTTAGAGAAAATGGAGGGCAATATACGCACAGTAGTATATGGCTTGCTATGGCATTTGCAAAAATGGGATTATTATCAGAAGCTGTAAAATATTTAGAAATAATAAATCCAATAACTCATACAGAAAATAAAGAAAAGACACAAAAATACAAAATTGAGCCATATGTCATTGCAGGAGATGTTTATAGTAACAAATATATGACAGGAAGAGGCGGTTGGAGCTGGTATACGGGTTCAAGCAGTTGGTATTATAAAGTTTGCTTAGAAAATATATTAGGATTAAAGAAAAAAGGAAATAAATTATATTTGCCAGAAAATATTCCAGAAGAATGGGATAAATTTGAAATACAATATAGATATGAAACAAGTTTGTATAATATAAAAGTAGAACATAGAGAAAAAACAGAAGAGAAAAAAGTCTTTTGTAATGGAATTGAAATTAAAGAGAAATATATAGAACTTAGAAATGATAACAAAATTGAAAATGTTGAAATAAAATTGTAAAAAAAATGAGAAAAAACTTGTACAAATATTTTCTTTATGATATAAATTATATGTAATAAAAAAGAGAAAGGGGTATCCTTGTGGAAGAAGTAGATGTTGGAAGAGATTTTAATAGAAAAACAATACTAGTAGTTGATGATGAAGAAAGCATAGTAGATTTATTAGTTTATCACCTACAAAAAGAAGGTTATGACACATTGCAAGCGTATGATGGAGCATCTGCTGTTGAAATTGCATTAAAAGAAAAACCTGATCTAATTTTATTGGATGTAATGTTACCAAAAATGGATGGTATTAGTGTATGCAAAAGAATTAGATATTCGCTTAATGTACCAATACTAATGATATCTGCAAAAGATACAGAACTTGATAAAGTAGTAGGGTTAGAAATGGGAGCAGATGATTATATAACAAAACCATTTCAACACAGAGAAGTTATGGCAAGAGTAAAAGCAAACTTACGTAAGGCTGAATTAGTTGCACAAGCTGAATTAAAAACAGAAAGCATGGAAAACGAAGAAAATATAATTGTTGTAGGAGATTTAACACTTGATCTAAAAAAAGTTGAAGCTAAGGTAAAAGGTGAAGTAGTAGATTTAACAATTAAAGAATTTGAAGTTTTAAAATATTTAGCAGCTCAACCTGGAGAAGTAGTAACAAGAGAAATGTTATTAAAAAAAGTTTGGGGCTATGATGACTATGTTGGTGCGATACGTACAGTTGATGTAACAGTAAACAGAATAAGAGATAAAATTGAAAAGGATAAAGCAAATCCAAAGATATTAATAACAAAAAGAGGCGTAGGTTATTACGTAGTAGGAAATAAATAATAAAAAGAAAAATGTAAAATGTTTGCATTTTACATTTTTTTTATGCCCAAAATAATTAACAATAAAATACCAATTTGTGTAAAAAATAAGCAAAATAAAGAAAAGAAATAATATCAAAAAAATTGTGTTACAACTAGGTTACAAGTGAAATAAATACTTGAATATTCAAAGAATAGTGATATAATATGTGCAAACACTTGCGTAGGAGTGAAAGATGTTAAAAAGCGTACAAATAAAAATTGTTCTGATTTTTATGATATTAGGTATTCTAATGATAGGAATACAAGGAATATTATTTACGGCAGAACTAAGACAAATAGAACAAAGTATTGGAGAAAATACGAATATTACAGAAATAATAGAAACACAAATTCAAAACACACAAATTTTATCTGTAATATTAATAGCCGTACTAGTTATTATTTGCGTTTTACTGGGAATATTTATGGCAAAAGCAATAATAAATCCAATTCTAAGATTAACCAAAAGTGCAGAAATTGTTGCTAAAGGTGGAAAATATCAAATAAAATATTTAGATGACGGCAAAACAAAAACTGAAGTTGATGAACTTACAAAAGCTTTTAACATGATGCATAGTGAATTAAATGAAAATTTAAAAGAGGTTTCTAGACAGAAAAAACAAATTGAAACAATATTACTTCATATGAATGATGGAATATTAGCTTTTAATATAGAAGGAAAAATAATTCATAAAAATAATGCAGCAGACAAACTTCTAAGTTTATCTGGAAAAGAGCAAACATTTGAAGAAGTATTTGAAAAACTTGATGTAGATGTGAATTTAGAAAAGATAATATATCTAGAAAATTGGACATCAACTCAAGAAAGAGTAACAGTAGGAGAGAAAACATTAAATCTATTTTTTGCAGCATTTGAAAGTGAAGAAGGAAGACCTGGAGGAGCTATTGTTGTAATTCAGGATATAACAGAGCATATAAAACTAGATACAATGAGAACAGAATTTGTTGCAGACGTATCTCATGAACTAAAAACACCAATAACTTCAATATTAGGGTATTCAGATACATTATTAGAAGATGATTGTGATGAAGAAACATCTAAGAAGTTTTTGAAGAGAATCTCAACTCAAGCAAATAGAATGGCAGAACTTGTTAGTGATTTACTAACATTATCAAGATATGATGCTGATATGATAAAAAATAGAAAAGAAGAGTTTGACTTAGGCGAAGTAGTAAAAGCAATATATGATAGTCTAATTTTTGAAATAGAAAAGAAAAATCAAAAAGCTGAATGCTTTGTAACAGCAGACGTTCCACACGTTGTAGCAGACAAAAGTGGAATAGAAAGAGTAATAACTAACATATTAACAAATGCAATAAAATATACTCCAGAAAATGGAGAAATAAAAATTTATGTTGGATTTGTATACAATGATGCATACATTAAAGTTATAGATAATGGAATAGGAATCCCAGAAGAAGATCTAGAAAAGGTATTTGAAAGATTTTATAGAGTAGATAAAGCACGTACTAGAGAAATGGGAGGAACTGGATTAGGATTATCAATAGCAAAAGAGATTTTAGAAAAAAATAACTCAAAAATTAATATAAAGAGTCAGCTAGGAAAAGGAACAGAAGTTGTGATAAGAATCCCTACTAAAAGAGAAGAAAAAGAAAAGGATGTTGAATAAATAAACAAAAAGGATGGTTGTATATGGAAGAATTATTGCAAAATGCGAATTTAGGCTCAACAGAAAGAGCATTGATAATAATTGCTGGAATAATAGTAATAGTATTAGTTTTGGTAATAATGTACATGATTGATAATTTACCAGACAATTATAAGATGAAGAAAAAGCATAATATAAAATCAAAAGATAATGAAGATGAAGAAGTTGAAGACAACGAAGAGCTAGAAGAATTAGACGAAATGGATGAACATGCAGCAGAAGAACAGATGGAAGAATTATTTAATAAGAGACAAGAAATGTTAAATTCAAAAACTAATATTCAAGCAATAGATTTTGGAAATGATAATAATAAAGATACTAATATGTCAGAACCAGAAAAAACTAATCAAGAAAATGATCAATTACCAGAAAAAGAA
Source organism: uncultured Clostridia bacterium (assembly GCA_934130285.1). Lineage (GTDB taxonomy): Bacteria > Bacillota > Clostridia > TANB77 > CAG-508 > UMGS1994. The sequence goes on from CAKOXT010000003.1 coordinate 168,102, forward strand.
GAATCATTAAATTTTGCTGAAGAAGAACAACCTGTTGTAGATATATTTAGTTCAAATAATGAAGAACCAGTAAATGTAACTGAAGAAGAAGTTGAAGAAAAAACGGAACCAGAGAAAAAAGATGATGATTTAGATATTAATATATTTGAAGATAACAGTTTTTCAGATTCAGAACCAGAAAAAGAGGAAGAACCTGAAATTGTTGAAGAAGTTGTTACTGAAGAACCAAAAGCAGAGTCAAACGAATACTCAATGTTTACAGACGACATGTTTACAGCGGATGCTTCAGAAGAACCAGTAGAAGAAAAGAAAAAAAGTGCACCAAAGAAAACTACAACGAAAAAAACAACAACGACAAAAAAGACAACAAAAAAATAATAAAAAATATTAGAAAGGCAGATAAAATTGAATCCAAAAATTAAAAATATTTTAGAATGGGCATATTGCGTAATAATAGCAGTCGTATTAGCATTAGTTGTTAGAAATTTTGTAGGGACACCAACAATAGTAAAACAAAGATCAATGTACCCAACATTAAAACCAGATCAAAGACTAATTTTAAATAGATTAGCAATAACATTTCACTCTGAAATAAAAAGAGGAGAAATAATTACATTCGAAGCACCAAGTGTGCTAAAAATAAGTCAAGAAGATGCAGACATGTCAAATCCTGTTGCTGTATATAATAATGAACCAAAAAATATATTCCAAAAATTTGTGTATTATGGTTTAGAATGGGGAAAGACCACTTTCATAAAAAGAGTAATTGGATTGCCAGGTGAACATGTTGAAATCAAAGACAATAAAGTATATATCAATGGAACAGAACTTGAAGAAAGTTATTTAGACTCAGCAGTAGTTACAACAGCTTGCGATGGAGCTTTTACAGATCTAATTGTTCCAGATGGATACATATTTGCAATGGGAGATAACAGACCTCAAAGTACAGATTGTAGATCTTTTGGATGTATACCAATCAGTAAAATAGAGGGAAAAGTGGCATTTAGATTTTGGCCATTAAGCACATGGGGAAATCCAGACAAAAAATAAAGTGTGGTGTAAATATGATAAATACTGATATAAAAGGCAACATAAAAATAAGAAAAGAATTCGAGCAAATTGTGCAGAATAGTAATGTTTTGCACAGTTACTTATTCTTAGGCGAAGATGGAATTGGAAAAAAGGAAATAGCAAAAGAATTTGCAAAGCAAATTTTATGCTTGAACAAAGCAGAAAACTGCACTTGCAAGTCATGCATTTGTTTTGATACAGAAAATCATCCTGACTTCACAATCATAAATGAAGAAGGAGAAACAATAAAGATAAATACAATAAGAGAAATGATTTCAACTGTGTATGAAAAACCAATTTTGTCATCAAAAAAAATATACATTATAAATGATTGTGACAAAATGACTAAAGAAGCTCAAAACAGTTTGTTGAAAACATTAGAAGAACCACCAGAATATATAGTAATTATATTAATATCATCAAACTCAGATATGCTATTAAATACAATAAAGTCAAGATGCACCAAAATAGTCTTTGAAAAATTAACTAATAATGAAGTTACAGAATTGTTAGCCCATAAAAACTATGATACAACAAACATTTCAGAAAAAATGTTTGAGTTTTTCGATGGTAGCATTGGAAAAGCGATAAAAATACTAGAGAAAAAAGAAATTTATTCAGCAGTAGATAAATTCATAGAAATGATAGAAAGTAAAGATAAAATAGATTTCTTAACAAAAGGCAAAGAAGCATTTATAAAAGAAGAAATATACGGAATCTTAGAATACTGCATTGTATCATTATTTTATATTGGAAAAAATAAAAACAATATAAAATACTTAAATTGCGTAAAATATATTCAAGAAACAATAAATCATTTAAAAACAAATAGCAATTATGACATGAGCATTGACTATATGCTACTTAGAATATGGGAGGAAGTAAATGAAAACAATAGTTGGAGTCAAATTTAAGAAGCCAGGCAAAATGTATTATTTTGATCCACAAGATTTGCAATTAGAACCAGGAACAAAAGTTATAGTAGAAACAGCTTTAGGTGACGAATATGGTGAAATAATAGTTGGAAATAAAGAAATAAAAGAAGAAAGCTTAAACAATCCACTAAAAAAGGTAATAAGAATAGCAACAGAAAAAGACACAAAATCATATGAAGAATATAAGAAAAAAGAACCAGATGCATTGAAAAAATGTCAAGATAAAATAGAAAAACATGGACTTGAAATGAAACTAGTAGATGCAGAATATAAATTTGATGGAAGTAAACTTATTTTCTATTTTACAGCTGATGGAAGAATTGATTTTAGAGATTTAGTTAAAGACTTAGCTGCAATATTCAGAACAAGAATAGAATTAAGACAAATTGGCGTTAGAGACGAAATAAGAAGAATAGGTGGAAACGGAGCATGTGGAAGAGAACTATGTTGTTGCTCATTTTTAGGTAATTTTGAAACAGTATCAATAAAAATGGCAAAAGAACAAAATATTTCATTAAATCCATCTAAAATTTCTGGATGCTGTGGCCGATTAATGTGTTGTTTAAAATATGAACAAAACGTTTATGAAGAAAAACTAAAAAGATTACCTAAAATAGGAGCTATAGTACAGACAGAAGAAGGAACTGGCGAAGTTTGTGGAATCGAAACTTTAAAAGAAATAATAAAAGTAAAACTAAATGATGGTGACGAAACATATTATAAAAAGTTTAATGCAAAAGATATAAAAATTATAAAAGATGCAGAAGATGAAGATAAGCTAGATGTTGAAAGTCAAGAGGATTTAAAGGAATTAGAAAAACTAGAAAAATTAGAACAAATAGACAGCAAAAACTCAAACGACGACATATAGCAATTTAAGGAGAAGAAAAAATGAAAACATTAATTAAAAATGCTACACTACTAGACATGGTCGGTGATGAACCAAATATAAAAAAGACAGACATATTAATAGAAGAAAATAAAATTGCTAAAATAGAAGAAAACATAGTAGACGAAGACGCTAAAATTATAGATGCCAAAGAAATGGTTGTAATGCCAGGTCTAGTTAACACACATACACACTTAGCAATGAGCATCTTCAGAGGTTATAAGGATGATCAAAAATTAATGGATTGGCTAGAAAATGCAATTTTTCCAGTTGAAGACAGATTAAGACCAGAAGATATTTATTGGAATTCTTTTTTGTCATGCATAGAATTAATTAAAACAGGTACAACAACATTCAATGATATGTATTTTAGAATGGATAAAACAGTAGAAGCAGCAGAAGAGTCAGGACTAAGAGGAGTTATAGCATGGTGTATAACAGACACATCAATAAAGGATAAAATAACAAGAACAAGAGAATACCATGAAAAATATAATTATCCAGATAGTAAAATTAAAATATATGTTTCAGCCCATGCACCATATTCATGTAGTCCAGACACTATACAACTATGTGTAGATTTGGCTAAAGAACTAAATACAGGAATCCACATCCATTTATCTGAAACATTACAAGAAGACAAAATAATTAGAGAAAGATATAACAAAACAGGAACAGAATATTTAAATGATTTACATGTATTTGATGTTCCAGTTGTATTAGCACATGGTATTTATATATCAGATTCTGACTTAGAGATATTAAAACATATTAAAGGTGGTATTTCACATAATCCAATAAGTAACTGTAAGTTATCATCAGGAATATGTGATGTAACTAAACTTAGAAAAAACGGAATAAACGTTGGAATAGGAACAGACGGAATTGGAAGTACAACAACATTAGATATGTTTGAAGAAATGAAAACAGCAGCATATTTACAAAAAATAAATACAATGGAACCAACTTCAATTAAAGCATATGACATACTAAAAATGGCTACAATAGAAGGAGCAAGGGTACTAGGATTAGATGATGAAATAGGAACAATAGAAGTAGGAAAGAAGGCTGACCTAATATTCATTAACACAAACAAAACACACTTATATCCTGAAAATGATGTATGTACGAATTTAGTATATTCAGCAAACGGTGCAGATGTTGATACAGTAATAATTGATGGAAAACTTATAATGCAAAACAGAAAATTATTAAATATAAATGAAAAACAAGTTAAAAAAAATATTGCAAAAGTAGTTAAAAGGTTGTTATAATAGGTAGCAAATGAAGGGAGTGATATAAATGGCATACAAAATTACAGACAAATGTATAAGTTGTGGTGCATGTGCAGGAGCTTGTCCAATGAGTTGCATCGAACAAGGAAATGAACATTATGAAATAAATAAAGAAGCTTGTATAGAATGTGGAACATGCGCAGGCGTATGTCCAGTAGGAGCACCAGAAGTTGAATAAAAAAACAAAACGGCTAAAAGCCGTTATTTTTTTGCCATTAATGGAGTTTACATAATTGCAAAAAGCCGAAGAATATGCTATAATACAAGATAGTGATAAAAAAAGAGAGGTAGTATATATGGATAAAAGTCTAAAAGGACTAAATATCGAAGAAATTATTCAAGAAATAGGCTTATACATGCCAATATTAGATACAATAGCATGTTTTAAAAATGATAAGACAGCAGAGGAATTTTATGAAATAGCAGATAAAATGGGAACAAGAGAAATTATTCAATATATGAAAAATCATGAAAAAGAATTTGATGTTAAAAAATTTATATTTTTAAATTATTTGTATATTAGTGGAGAAAAGAAAATTCCAGCTACAGTAAAAGCGTATCAAGTTCCAGAAAGAGATAGAAAATTGCGTCAAATGTCTGAGTATTTAGTGCAAAATCCGACAGTGTTAGTAGACACAAATTATGATACTTTTATAGGAAAAGCATATGATACGAGAGAATATACAAATATTTCACAAAGGAAAAAACATCAAGATGAAATAAAAAATAGTTTAGATAAATTAAATAAAATGAAAGATATGCCAGAGTTTGATTATTTTTTATTAGTGCAAATATTAAATGATATAGAACGATTTTATTGTAAAAATCCTGAAATTGGTAACATGATGAGACAAAATATCATTATAAAAACCCATTCAAAGGATGAAGGAATAACAAGAGAAAAATTAATTCGTTACATAGAAAATGGAGCATATGAAGAAGATAAAAGTTTCTATGAATTTTTACCAGCCTTCAGAGAAGAATTAACAGAAAATGCAGAATACATAGATTGGGACAAATTCTTATTAGTTTCAGCATTCAGAGCAAAAGACACATTGGAAAGAGCAAAACATAGCGACATGGATGAAATGAATCATAAAGCATTAGTCTTAATAATGCAAAAAGCACATGAATTAATAGCAGATAAAAGAGCAAGAATTAGTGGAGAAATGGAGCTAATTGGCGGAGAAGAAAAAGGCATAAGATATACATATGCAGACTTAGAAAAAGACATTGAAGAAAAAATAATAGATGGTAAATATTATGGTAAAAGTGAATTAGCTGAAATAAGAAGAAAAATAGAGGCCGGCGAAATAACAATTGGAGAAGTATATAGTAAAAAAATATTAAATTTATTACATATAAAAGAAAATGAAAAATCAACCTACATAGAATTAAATCAGCAAAATGCAGTAGATTTATACAGAAATGGATTAATTACTAGAGAGAAACTTAAATTATGTTTAGGAAAATTAGAAATTAAAGACGAAATAATTAATCAATTAATGGATAAAGAAATGAGCCCAGAAAAGATACCAGCATTCACAACAAGAGAAATACTTGAATTATATCAATTGGGAAATATTTCATTAGATAGCTTAGTAAAAATAGAAGGAATCGATGAAATTATAACAGAAAGAAAACTAATTGAACAATATAAATCTTTGAAAAATGCAACACCAGAAGAAAAAATGAAAATAGAAAGATTCTTTAGTGCTTTTAGAGAATTAAAAATAAAAGGAAAAACACCAGAAGAAAAAAATGAGATTGGAAACAATATAATTTTTGAACTTGGTGAAGACATGGAAGAACAAGATTTCATAAATTTGTATGAAAGAAATATTATTCCATTAGAAACAATAAAAGAATGGAATGGAGAACAATTCATAAGAGAAATGTTTTCTAAAGGTACTTTAAAACCAACGGACAGTAAACAAGAAATAAAAGACGGAATAATTGGAATAGAACAAATAAAAATAGACTTACTAAAAAAAGGATTGACGGACGAAGAAAAAATGACTTTAATAATGAGCACATTTGATGGAGAAGACGAGCAAGATATAAGAGAAGAGTTATTTCAATTACTAGCTATAGAAGATGAAAAAAGTATAGAATCCACACCAGTTTCAAGAGAAAAAAGAAAAAATAAAAGAGAAATATCAGAACCAGGAGTTGACAAAAAAGAATATATAATGGACCCATGTTACAAAATGCAATTATTAAGAATTCTAGATAAGGATTATAGCAGTAGAATGACAAGAGATGGACATTTAGTTCTAAAATTACCAAATATTAATAAAGTAATAGTAGAAAAAATGTTTAAAAGAGATAGAGCAGGAAAAGTAATAATTGCAAATAATGCGGCAAGCTATATAATGGATACAGACCTATTTGAAGGCTCTGGTATTATAACAGATGAACAAAAAATAAATAGAACAGCTCTATATCAATTAGCAAAAGATGACAAGGCTAAAAGAATATATCATACACAAAACTGGGGTAGAGTTGTAACTGAGACAGTTGAACAAGAAACATTAAAAAGATATCCAAGTAGACCAGTATTTACAGCAGAAGATAAGAAAAAACAAGACGAGATAATAGAAAGAATACAAAGAACAAGAACATTAAAAGATTTTTAGACAAAATTATATTGACAATTTTATACACATTAAGGTATAATATTTAACATCGGAGATACATAGAGCCGGTAAGATAAGAAAAAAGTAATCCCACAAGATGGTGTTAAGCTTCGGAAGGAGGGAGATAAAATGTCAGAGATTAAAGTTAATAATGGTAATATAGAAGATGCTCTAAAAAGATTTAAAAGACAATGTGCTAGAAACGGAGTATTACAAGAAGTTAGAAAAAGAGAGCATTACGAAAAACCAAGCGTAAAGAGAAAGAAAAAATCAGAGGCTGCAAGAAAAAGAAAATTCTAAAAATATCAAGAACACGTATAACGCGTGTTCTTTTTATATGCTAAAAAATCATAGCGTAAACAAAACAGAATATGATTGAGAATATATGAAAAATGTGATAATATCATCACATAAAAAGGAGGAATAATAATGAAAAAGAAATTATTAGAAGATTTAAAAGAAGCAATGAAAGAAAAAAATGAAATAAAGAAAAATGCAATACAAATGGTAAGAGCAGGAATATTGCAAATAGAAAAAGACAAAGGAATAGAACTAACAGATGAACAAATTATAGAACTTATATCAAAAGAAGTTAAAAAGAGAAAAGATTCAATAGCAGATTATGAAAAAGGTGGAAGAGAAGATTTAGTAAATCAAATTAATGAAGAAATCAGTTATCTAGAAAAATACCTTCCAAAACAACTAACAGAAGAAGAAATAACAGTTATAGTAAAACAAATAATTGCTGAACTTGGAGCGACAACAATGAAAGACATGGGAAAAGTAATGAAGGCAGCAAAAGAAAAAATGGGCGTAACAGCAGATGGAAAAACAATAAATAAAGTTGTAAAAGAAAATTTAGCATAAGAATAAAAAAGTAAAAAATACAAATAATAAAAACAAAAATTAAGGAGAAAATGAGTGAGATATACCAAAAGAGAAATTAAAGAAGGCATAAAAGTTCATTTAATAAAAAATGATAATTTCAAAACAGATTTTACAGTTGTATTTTTAACACTACCACTAGAAAAAGAAAACATAACAAAAAATGCTTTAATTCCAGCAATCTTAAGAAGTGGAAGTCACAAATATGAAACATATCAAAAAATATCTGAAGAATTAGAGATGTTGTATGGAGCAAGTTTTGATTGTGGTATAGACAAGACGGGAGATAATTTAGTTTTAAAGTTTTACATTGAGAGCATAAATGATAATTATTTACCTCAAATAAATAACAATCTTGAAAAAGTATTGGAAATATTATTAGATATAATATTTGATCCCAAAGTAACAAATGATGAATTTGAGGCAGAATATATTGAAATAGAAAAAAGAAATCTAGAAATGATTATCAAAGCTCAAAAAGACGATAAAGATCAGTATGCATACGATAGATGTATAAACATAATGTACAATAATAGTGGATATGGTCTAAGCAAATATGGTAATTTAGAGGATTTGCAAGCAATAAATTCACATAATTTATATGAACAATACAAACAATTAATAGACAATGCGAAAATAGACATAATTATAAGTGGAGATTATGAAGAAGAAAAAATACTAAATTATGTTGAAACAAATGAATTAATTAAAAAACTAAATCCTAGAAAAGAAAAAATAAATATTAATAAATATTCAACAGAAATAAAAGATAAAAAAGATAAAGCAAATGAAATAAATGAAGAATTAGACATAGTGCAAGGAAAATTAGTAATAGGATTAGACATATTGCCAAATGAATTAGGAGATTTTAGATTTATTTCAATATTATATAATGCAATTTTTGGAAACGGAGTAAGTTCAAAATTATTTCAAATAGTAAGAGAAAAAGAAAGTTTAGCATATACTGCTAAGTCAGAATATATAGCTCAGAAAAATAATATTTTTATACGCTGTGGTATAGAATGTCAAAATTATGAAAAGGCAACAGAATTAATAAAGAAATTGTTAGAAGACATGAAGAATGGAGAATTTTCAGAAGAAGATATCACAAAAGCCAAAGATTATATATTAGCAGGAGTAGATGCAATAAACGAAGAACAGGATTCACAAATTTTATTTTTATTTGGACAAGAACTAACAAAGATGCCATTAACAATTGAAGAACACAAAAACAACATTCAAAAAGTTACTAAAGAACAAATAGTTGAATTTGCAAATAAGATTCAATTAAATACTATATACTTTTTGAAGAACGGAGGAAACAATGCAGATAATTGAAAATAAACTGATAAAAGAAAAAGTATATGTAGAGAAACTAGAATCTGGATTAACAATTATGTGCATTCCAAAAAATAATACAAGAAAAAAATATGCAATATTTTCAGTAGGATATGGTTCAAATGATAATGAATTTATAATTAAGGATACAAATGAAAAAATAAAAGTTCCAGATGGCGTAGCACATTTTCTAGAACACAAATTATTTGAACAAGAAGATGGAACAAACAGTTTAAATACTTTATCAGCATTAGGAATTGATGCTAATGCATACACTACAAATGATCATACAGCATTTTTATTTGAATGTACAAACAATTATGAACAAGCATTAGATGAATTATTAAAATATGTACAAAATCCATATTTTACAGATGAAAATGTAGAAAAGGAAAAAGGAATAATTGCACAAGAGATAAATATGTATGATGATGAACCAGAATGGAAAGTATATATAAATTGTATGAAAGCAATGTACAAGAAAAATCCTATAAGAATAGATGTAGCAGGAAGTGTTGAAAGCATTCAAAAAATAGACAAGGATATCTTATATACTTGCTATAATAATTTTTATGTGCCTGAAAATATGGTATTAGTAATGACCGGAAACTTCAATCCAGAAGAAATGATTGAAAAAGTAAAATCAAAAATTACTATAAAAAATAGAAAACATATAGAAAAAGTTGAATATGTAGAAGATGAAAATGTAAATCAGAAAAAAATATCAGAAGCAATGGATGTTTCTCTACCAATATTTGCTTTTGGCTATAAAATAAAACCAACAAACAAAGATAAAGTAAAAAGAAATTTAAGCATTGAAATCCTTTTAGAAATATTATTTGGAACAAGTTCAGAATTATACAAAGAATTATATGAAAAAGGGTTAATTTATGATTTATTATCAGCATCATATGAATCAGCTAAAGATTATGCACATGCTATAATTCAAGGAAAAACACTAGATGTCGAAAATGTTAAACAAATAATAGAAGAAAAAATTGAAAAATATAAAAAAGATGGAATACAAGATAAAGAATTTGAAAGAGCAAAAAGAAAAATATATGGATTATATGTAAGAGAATTTAATGAAGTATCTGCAACATCAATAATGTTCGTAACAAATTATTTTAAAAACATTAATCCATTTGAATATATAGAAAGTTATAAAACAATTTCAAAAGAATATCTAGAAGAGTTATTAAAAGAAATTTTTGTAACAGAGAAAATGGTGGAATCTTGTATCACGCCAAAAGAAACTGGCGAATAATGAAACAAGCAATAGATATTCTGCACAAAATGTCGTACGAAAATCTAATCAAATGCCGAAAATAAGTTGACTATGATGTAAAAATATGGTATTTTTAGAACAAATAAAGCAATACTTTTGTAGAATAAAAGGAGTGATTGTCTTGATAGATGAAAAAATTTGTAAATTAAGAGAAGAATTAAATAAAAGCATACAAAACGGCGAAGACTATGAAAAAATATACATGATAAGTGTCAGATTAGATGATTTAATAGCAGAATATTATAAAGATACAGAATAGATGGAATAAAAAAGGAATATGCTAAAAAAGTATATTCCTTTTCTAATAAAAATCTGATATACTACATGCATAGGAGGAAAATATGTTCGAATTAGACGGAGTAAGTGTATTAAAACACAATAGTATAAAAATAAAAAAAGATAAAGTTATATATATAGATCCATTCCAAATAGATATTCCAGCTCATGATGCTGATTTAATTCTTTGTACTCATTCACATTATGATCATTTTTCACCAGATGATATAAAAGCTGTTTCAAAAGAAACAACTGTAATAATTACAACAACAGACTGTGCATCAGATATTAGTAAAACAGGCATATGTGAAGAAAATACATACTATGTTAAGCCATATGATGAGTTTGATTATCAAGGAATAAACATTAAAGCAATACCGGCATATAATAAATATAAAGAATTTCATCCAAAAGAGAGAGAATGGGTAGGATATATAATAACAATAGATGGAACTAAATATTATGTAGCAGGAGATACAGATAAAACAAAAGAAGCATGCTCAGTAGAATGCGATGTTGCATTTTTACCAGTAGGTGGGACATATACAATGAACTATATAGAAGCGGCAGCATTAGCAGAAAAAATAGATCCTAAATATGCAATTCCAACTCATTATGGATTAATAGTAGGAGAACCAGAAGATGGTCAATTATTTAAAGAACTTCTTGATGGTTCAGGAATAAAATGTGAAGTATATTATTAATAGTAACAAAAAAATTCATCTCTAATAAAATATATTAGAGGTGATTTTTTTGGCTAAAATATTAGTATATAATAATCAAACAAACAGAATGGAGACATATTATAAAGGCGAAAACGAAGCTATGCCATATAATAATGGCACATTAAAAGTTAAGGAATTTCGAGGATCAAGCAAAAGTAATCTACTATGGACAGACAGAAGAACAATGCAAAGCTGGAATAATTTTAGAACATTGTATGGTAAACCAATATATGTTGGCTTTGCATTCAAAAGACCATGGGAAGGAGGGCATGGAAACTTATCGCAGCACTATGCCGGAGTAGCATTTGATGTAGGTCAAAATTTGAATGAAACATCAAGAAACTACATGAGAAATTTAGCAAAAGCATCAGGATATTGGAGATATGTTGAACCAGCTGCAGATACACCAAGATGGGTACATTTTGATGATAGGTGGATTGCAAGTGGATATCCTTTAACTCAATTTGGAAGTAGAGGAGTATATGTTTTAATAGCACAAGATGCATTAAACACATTAGGACTAGGAACCGGAGGATTAGATGGAATATTTGGAAGCAAGACTAGAGAAGCGGTAATAACATACCAAGGAAATAATAATCTAGCACAAGATGGAAAAATTGGACCATTAACATGGAACAGTTTAATGACAGCAGTAGTAGGAAAAGGCTCAACAAACACAACAATTCTGGAATAATATGCACATTGTCAATATAGAATAAAAGGTTTGAACCCTTTTTTATTACAAAAAAACACCATCTGCTTCCTACACTTTCGTATAGGTAAACAGATGGTGTTGCCACTTTAGCGACCAACTAGTCGCACCTCCAAATATGTGGCAATATGTTGTTAGATAATAGTCAAGATAAATCTTACTGCGGGATGGAGTCTCGGTCCACCCATATTAGCGGGTCTTGCTCTATCTCTTCGGACATATTGAAGCATTGGTCTCTTTATAGAAACCGTTGCAATAGCAGCAACAATAGCAGCTAAAATCTTTACAACCGCTACGGCGTGTGGGGCCAACATTCCCATACCTGCCATAATCAGGACACAGATGAACATCCATGTCCAAGCACGATTATTTTTGCTAAAAACTGCACTGGCCACACAAGCGAGTACAATTAATAGCAAAAAAGACATAATTGCTTGAGCAGATGCCAAAATAAAGCCAATGACCCAAGAAATTACGGCAATAGCCGCAGCAAAAAGCGCAATAAAAATCAACATAATACATACCTCCTGAAAATAGTGATTTTAATATACGTCCACCCTATGGTGAAAACAGGAATAAATATATAAACACGAGAAATCCTCATGACTATAACTATTATACCACAAGTTGACATAAATGTAAATAACGAGCTTGTTCACAAGATGAAAATATGATATATTACATAAAAAGAATTTAGAAAATCGCTAGGAGGAAATATGTTAAAAATAGGATGTCATTTATCAATATCTAAAGGTTTCTATGAAATGGGAAAACAAGCAGTAAGCATTAATGCAAACACAATACAGTTTTTCACGAGAAATCCAAGAGGAGGAGCTGCTAAAGCAATAGATGAAAAAGATGTAGAAGCATTTAAAAAGCTAGCAAAGGAAAATGGAATAAATAATTTATTAGCTCATGCACCATATACACTAAATGCAAGTGCTGCAAGAGATGATTTAAGAATATTTGCTAAAAATACTATGGAAGACGATTTAAAAAGAATGGAATATTTTCCAGGAAGCTTGTACAACTTCCATCCAGGAAGCCATGTAGGACAAGGCCCTGAAGTAGGAATAAAATATATCATTGAAATGTTAAATGAAATAATAAAGCCTGAACAAACAACAAAAGTATTATTAGAAACAATGGCCGGAAAAGGAAGCGAAATAGGAAGAACATTTGAAGAGATCAGAGAAATAATAGATGGAGTAGAATTAAAAGATCACATAGGAGTATGCCTAGATACATGCCACATATTTGATGGAGGATATGATATTGTAAATAAATTAGATGAAGTTCTAGAAGAGTTTGATAGAGTAATAGGATTAGAAAAATTATATGCAATACATTTAAATGACAGTATGAATTCATTAGGTTCACACAAAGATAGACATGCAAAAATTGGAGAAGGAAATATTGGATTAGAAGCACTAACAAGAGTAATAAATCATCCCAAATTAAGAGATCTGCCATTTTTCTTAGAAACACCAAATGAACTAGAAGGATACGGAAAAGAAATCAAATTACTAAGAAGTTTATATGAAGAATAAAAATATAAATAATAATATAAAGAATGAAAATTCAATTAACAAAAAATTAAAGTTTAAAAAGTAAATCAAAAGAAAAAGACTGTTGAACAAAATATTTTTAGATACTTTGTAAACAGTCTAATAAAAATAGAATCTATGAAAATAGATTCTATTTTTTTGGATATTCTAATTTTCTTGACTATCATCAGAAGCAGTTTTATTCGCTGTAGTTGGGTTACCATCTAAAGCTGTAGAAAAAGTCTGAATATTATATGTTTTACCATCACTAGTTAATAATATTGTACCATCTAAATCAGTTCTATATACTCTAGCACCTATCTTAGAAAGTCCATCTAATGTACTCTTTGATGGGTGAGAGTAAGTGTTGTTAGCACCAACTGAAATAATTGCAGTTTCAGGCTTAACAGCATTTAAGAACTTTTCAGTAGAACTTGTATCAGAACCATGATGAGCAACTTTCAAAACATCAACTTTTGGCCAAGATATTTTTTCTTCAATTTCTTTTTCAGCATCTCCCATGAATAAGAAAGTTTTTTCTCCATAAGCCAAGTGGATAACAATTGAATTCAAATTCAAATTAGATTGTTCCTCATTTTCAACTGACATTATTGTACAAATTCCATCGCCTAAACCAAAAGTATTACCAATTTCGCAACGAGTTATAGAAAGACCTTTTGAAGAAATTGCTTCTAAAACAGATTGGAAAGTGGCAGTAGTTGTTGTTACATCAGGCATATAAATTTTTCCAATTTCAAAGTTGTTGATAATGTCATCCATACCACCAATGTGGTCTTCATGTGGGTGAGTACCAACCAAATAATCTATTTTTTCGATACCAAGACCTTTGATGTAATTAACTAGAAGTGGTCCATCTTCATTATTACCTGCATCAATAAGCATTGTTTGCCCATCAGCAATTACTAATGAAGAATCAGCCTGACCGACATCAAAAAAATAAATTTGCAATTTTGAATCAGCAGATACAACTGTGTTTCCTACTGTATTAACGGAGATTGTATTAGACGTATTTGCGGGAATATTAAGATTTTCTTCAATCAAATTATTAACTTGATCAGGAAATTGATTACTAATAAAAGCACTAATAATCAAAACAATCCCTAGAAATAGCGTAATACAGAAACCTTTAATCTGAGAATTTTTGCTCTTTTTCGTATTACTCATATAAACCTCCTATTTAATTGCAATAATATTATAAATATATAACCTTAAAAAATCAATAAAAAGTGAAAATATAAATAAAAATTTTAATGATATTACAATTATGTTAAAAAATTAAAATTATATGAAAAAATACTTGCAAATAATTTTTTTATATATTAAAATTTATTCGAAGGTGGAGAGAAGTGGTAGAAAGTGGAGAACCACCAGGAAGGATGTGTAGCATGTTAATTGGAGAATTTGAGCATTCATTAGATGCCAAAGGAAGATTAATAATGCCAGCTAAACTTAGAGAAGCAATAGGTGACAAGTTTGTTGTAACAAAAGGTTTAGATGGTTGCTTATTCGCGTTCTCAATAGAAGAGTGGTCAAACTTTGAAGAAAAGTTAAAATCACTTCCACTATCAAATAGAAATTCAAGAGAATTTACTCGTTTCTTTTTATCAGGAGCAACAGAATGTGAAATAGACAAACAAGGAAGATTTTTAATTCCAACTAATTTAAGAGAAACAGCAAGCTTACAAAAAGAAGTTGTTATTATTGGTGTAGGAACAAGAATTGAAATTTGGAATAAAGAGAAATGGAATTCTTACAATGATGAAAATATTTCAGTAGAAGATATTGCTGAAAATATGACAATGTTAGGTATATAACTTGAAAAAAGTTTATATAAAATACAAAAGAAAAATTAAAACACAAAAGACTATTAAGATACCAAAGATAAATGGCAGCTTAAATAGCTGCCACAAGAATAATACTAAAGAAGTTTAAAATCTACAAAAGATCATTTAAGATTCAAAAGAAATTAAACTACAAAAGAGTATTAATTAAAGTAAGTAAGAAAAAATCTTATTAAAGAACAAAAGAAAAGCATCATCCGAAGCTCAAAACTTCGGATGATGAAAGAATTACTTATAAGAATTGACAGTTGGTATAAAACGTACCAACTTTTTAGGCTATTATAAAAAAATAAAAGAGGTTCTAATGGATTTTGTTCATAAATCAGTACTACTAAATGAATGTATAGAAGGTCTAAAAATAAAGCCAGACGGTATATATGTTGATGGAACATTAGGCGGAGCAGGACATAGTAGTGAAATAATAAAAAAAATTAATAATGGAAAGCTTATAGGAATTGATAGAGATGACGATGCACTAAAAGCTGCCAAAGATAAATTAAAAGAATATAACAATGTAATATACTATCATGGAAATCATGATGACATTAAAGAAATATTAAATGAGTTAAATATAGATGGAGTTGATGGAATATTACTTGATTTGGGAGTTTCATCTTATCAATTAGATGAAAGAAATAGAGGTTTTAGCTATCTAGGGGAAAACATATTAGACATGAGAATGGACAAGACACAAGAATTAGATGCAAAGATAGTAGTAAACAAATATAAAGAAGAAGAATTGGCTAATATAATTTATGAATATGGTGAAGAAAGATTTTCTAGACAAATTGCAAGAAATATTTGTAATGAAAGAAAAAATAAAGAAATTACAACAACAAAGCAATTAGTTGAAATAATAGAAAAATCTATACCAGCAAAATTTAGAGCAAAAGATTCTCATCCAGCAAAAAGGACATTCCAAGCAATAAGAATAGAAGTAAACAATGAAATAAAACCATTATATCAAACAGTTATAAATTCAATAGATTGCTTAAAAAAAGGTGGAAGAATTTGTATCATAACATTTCATTCATTAGAAGATAGAGCAGTAAAAAATGCTTTTATTGATGCAGAAGGAAAATGTATCTGTCCACCAGGCTTGCCATATTGTGCATGCGGAGCAGTAAAAAAAGGAAAAATAATTACAAAGAAACCAATATTACCAACAAAAGAAGAAATGGAAAATAACTCAAGAAGCAAAAGTGCAAAATTGAGAATTTTTGAAAAAATATAAGAAGGGGGTGCAAGGATATTGGCAGTTCAAAGATATAGTAAATATCAATATGAAACTAGTCCAAGAAAACTAGAGCCAGAATATAGAATTCCAAAAACAAAATATCCTAAAAGAAAACCCGCACCACGAGTAACACAAAAAACAAGAAATGTTTCTAAAGAAAGTATAATAAATAAAAAAAATCAAGTAAAATTAGTTTTTGCAGTAGCAGGAGTTTTTCTTTCAATCCTAGCAATTAGCTATCGTAATTCACAAATAGATGAAGCTTTTACTAAGAATGAAGAAATGAAACAGGCATACCTAGCCGTTGAAAAAGAAAATGATCAAATGAAAGTAGATATTGAAAATAGTTTAAACTATAACAATGTTGAACAACAGGCAAAAGAATTATTAGGAATGCAAACATTATCAACAAAACAAACTGTATATGTTAATTTACCTAAAAAAGATTACATTCAACCAGCAACAGAAACAGTAGTAATAGATAAGAATGAAAATGTAGTTGATAAAGTATTAAATAAAATAAAAAATATGTTTTAATAATAACATGGAAACTCATGAATAATCTATATAAAGGAGATTGTTCATGGGTTTTTTAAATACTAAAAAAAGAATAAGAATAATGCTGTTTATTATATTAATCGTTCTTGGATTATTAATAATAAGAATAGCATGGATTCAACTTGTTAAAGGAAAATTTTATAAGGCACTGGCTGAACAACAGCAAAATTTGGACAGAGAGATATCTGCTAAAAGAGGGATAATATATGACAGAAATGGCGAAATATTAGCGATGAGTGCAAGTAGTGAAATGATAACAATAAATCCAAATAATATACCAAAAGAGAAGAAAGAACTAGTTGCTAGAAAAATATCAGAAGTATTAGAATTAGATTATGAAAAAGTTTTAAAAAAAGTAAATCGTAATAGTTCAATTGAAATAATTGATAAAAAAGTAGAGAAAGAAAAAAGCAATATAATAAGAGAATGGCTAATTGAAAACAATATAGATCAAGGAATAAATATAGATGAAGATACCAAAAGATATTATCCTTATAGTAAATTAGGATCACAAATAATAGGCTTTTGTGGTAGTGATAATCAAGGTTTAAATGGAATTGAAGCAAAATATGATGAAATTCTAAAAGGGAAAAAAGGAAGTATAAGCAAAACAACTGATGCCAAAGGAAAAAACATAGAAGATACTGAAGAAAAATACAATGAAGCTATTTCTGGGAATAGCATAGAGCTGACAATAGACAAAAATATTCAACAAATTGCTGAAAAATATTTAGAAGATGCTTGTATAGATAATAAGTGCACAGATGGTGGAAATGTACTAATAATGAACCCTCAAAATGGTGATATTCTAGCAATGGCGACATATCCTAATTATAATTTAAATGAACCATTTAAAATCAATAATCCAGAATTAGAAGCTGTATGGGACACTTTATCATCAGAAGAAAAAAATAATAGTCTTCAAGCAATGTGGAGAAATAAAGCAATTGCGGATACATATGAACCAGGTTCAACATTTAAACTTGTAACTGCATCAGCAGCTCTAGAAGAAAAAATAACAGATACAGATAAGCAGGGAGAGTTTTCTTGTACAGGAGGAATAGAAGTTTCAGGCGTTAGAATAAAATGCTGGAGATATTATAGACCACATGGTGCAGAATCGTTAAGAGAAGCATTAATGAACTCATGTAATCCAGTATTTATAGGATTAGGTCAAAGAATAGGCGTAGAAAAATATTATAGCTATTTAGAAAAGTTTGGTTTTCTTCAAAAAACAGGAATAGATATACCTGGAGAAGCAGGAAGCATATTCTTAGCAAAAGAAAAAGTAGGACCAGTAGAATTAGCAACAATAAGCTTTGGACAGAGATTTGAAGTAACACCAATTCAAATGGTAACAATGCTTTCAACAATAGCCAATAAAGGAAAATATGTAAAACCAAGATTAGTAAAAACAATAATAAATTCAGAAACAGAAGAAAGAACAGAAATAGAACCAGAATACAAAAATCAAGTAATATCAGAAGAAACAGCAAACAAAGTTCTAAATATGATGGAATCAGTAGTATCAGAAGGAACTGGAAAAAATGCAAAAGTAGAAGGATATAGAATTGGAGGAAAAACAGGAACATCAGAAGATGGCGTTAACACAGGAAAATATGTAACATCATTTATAGGAGTAGCACCAATAGAAAATCCACAAATGGTTATATTAATAACATTATACAATCCAACAGGAGAAGGAGGACATCAAGGAGGTGGTGTTGCAGCACCAGTCGCAGGAAAAATATTTTCTGAAGTATTGCCATACTTAAATATAAAAAAAGAAAACGAAGAAAGTAAGCAACAAGTCAAAGTTCCAGAATTGAAAGGAAAAACTATAAAAGAAGCTGAAAAAATCCTAAAAGAAAATAATTTAGAATTAAAAACAGATGAAGGAATAAATAAAGAAGAAATAATAAAAAAACAAATTCCTGAAAAAGAGATTTTAGTTGATGAAGGAACATCAATAATTGTTCATACTAATTGAAAAATTATACTATACAAAAAAAATTTTTAAGTATATAATAAAAAGAGATTTTGAAAATAGGAGAGATTGAAAGTGAAATTAAGTGAAATTTTAAACGGTATTAGCGATTTAAAAGCTAAAGGAAATATAGATATCGATATAGAAGATATCGCTTGCGATTCAAGAAAAGTAAAGCCAGAGAGCTTATTCGTTGCTATTAAAGGATATGATGTTGATGGCCACGATTATATAGAAGAAGCAATAAATAAAGGCGCTGCGGCAATAATAGTAGAGAATGTAGAAAAACTTAGAAATATAACATTGCCACCAGATGTAACTTTTATTGTTACAAAAGATACAAGATATGCACTAGCAATTTCATCATGCAACTTTTATAAAAATCCCTCAAGAAAATTCAAATTAATAGGAGTAACAGGAACAAAAGGAAAAACAACAACAACATACATGATAAAAACACTATTAGAAGCACAAGGAAAAAAAGTTGGACTAATAGGAACAATAGAGAACTATATAGGTGAAGATAGTTTAGGTGAAAGTGATAGAACAACACCTGAAAGCATTGACCTACAAAGAATGTTTGCACAGATGGTAGAAGAAAAAGTGGAATTCGTAGTTATGGAAGTATCATCACAAGCATTAAAATTACAAAGAGTTGCTGGATGCAACTTTGATGTAGGCGTATTTACAAACTTTTCAAAAGAACACATAAGCCAAAAAGAACATAGTGACATGGAAGAATATTTTAATTCAAAAATGAAATTATTTAGTATGTGTCAAATGGGATTTGTAAATATAGATGATTTTAGAGGAGCACGAGTAAAAAGAGAAGCAAAGTGCCAAGTAAAAACATATGGAATTGATAATGGATGTGATTTATTAGCAAAAGATATAACAATAACAAACATTGGTGTAGATTTTAAAGCTAAAATTGGAGACAAAAATGAGAGAGTTAAAGTGGATATTCCAGGAAGATTTAGTGTATACAATTCATTAGCTGCAATTTCAGTAGCAATGTATTATGGATGTTCAGCAGAACTAATAAAAACAGCATTAGAGAATATCAAAATACCAGGAAGAAGTGAGCTAGTTCCAAATAAAAAAGAATTAAGCATAATGATAGATTATGCACATTCACCAGAAAGCTTAGAAAACATATTACAAGCAGTTAAAACATATACTAAAGGAAGAGTAATAGTTGTTTTTGGATGCGGCGGAGATAGAGATACAACTAAACGTCCAATAATGGGCGAAATAGCAGGTAGAATAGCAGATTATAGTATTGTTACATCAGATAATCCAAGAACAGAAGATCCAGAGAAAATTATAAAAGACATAGAAGCAGGAATATCAAAGACAAAAGGAAAATATGAAATAATAGTAGATAGAAAAAAAGCAATAGAAAAGGCAATTACTATGGCTAACAAAAAAGATATAGTAATATTAGCAGGAAAAGGACATGAACCTTATCAAGAAATTAATAAAGTTAAATATCCTTTTGATGAAAGAGAAATAGTAAAAGAAATTATAAACAATATGAAATAAGGAGAGATACAAAGTGGAATTTCAACTAAAAATATTACTAATATCATTTTTTACTACAATAGTATTAGGAATATTTACAATACCAGTATTACAAAGATTAAAAGTAGGACAGTCAGAAAGAGAAGATGGACCTAAGTCACATTTAAAGAAAAGTGGTACTCCAACAATGGGAGGTATTATAATGGCAATGTCAATTATTGGAGCATCAATAGTTGCTTGTGTTCATTATATAGGAAAAGAACCAGAAGTAGGAAAAAAGTTAATACCATTAACATTAGTAGCAATAGGATTTGGCTTAGTAGGATTTATAGATGATTATAAAAAAGTAGTATTAAGAAATACAGATGGTTTGAAGCCAAGAGCTAAAATGGCAGGACTATTAGTGATTTCAATACTTTTCTCAATATATATTGAAAGAATCTTAGGAATAGGAACAGACATAATAATACCATTTTTCAAAAATAGCATAACATTACCAGCAATAGTTTATATACCATTTACAATATTAGTTATGTTAGCAACAACAAATGCTATTAATTTAACTGATGGTGTAGACGGATTAGCAACATCAGTAACATTAGCGATTGTAACAGCAATTACAGTAATAGCAATAATACTTGATGTAAAAGAAGTAATAATATTAGGAAGCATAGTATGTGGAACATGTTTAGGTTTCTTAATTTTTAATTTAAACAAAGCAAAAGTTTTTATGGGAGATACAGGATCACTATTGTTAGGTGGAGTTGTATCATGTAGTGCAATATATTTAAAAATGCCACTATTATTATTAATATTAGCTGCAGTACCAGTGCTAGAAACATTATCAGTAATTATTCAAGTTGCATACTACAAAAAAACTAAAAAAAGATTTTTTAAGATGACACCAATCCATCACCATTTTGAATTATGTGGATGGAGAGAAAATAAAATTGTAACAACATTCAGTTTAGCAACAGTAGTATTATGCATAATAGGAATATTTTCCGTTATATAATAAAAAGGAGAAAAAATGACTAAAAAGAAAAGTAAGTTAATACTAAAAAATCCAATGGATTTTACCTTACTAATAACTGTTTTTATTCTACTAGGACTCGGAATTATAACAGTTTTATCAGCCAGTTCCCCAACTGCATTATCTGAATCAGGAAACAGCTATAAATATGTAGAAAAACAAGGATTTGCTGCAATTGTTGGAGTAGCAATAATGTTTGGTATTTCAAAAATTGATTATAAACTATGGCAAAAAAATTATAAAGTTATATTTACAGCATGTATAGTATTATTACTAGGCGTTTGTGTATTAGGAGCTTCATCAGGAGGTGCAACAAGATGGTTAGACTTAGGTTTTATATCATTCCAACCATCAGAGGTAGCAAAAGTAGGAATAATAATATTTTATTCAGCATGGCTTACAAAAAATAAAGATAAATTAAAATCAATAAAAGAAGGATTTTTTACACCTTTAGCAATGCTGATTCCAATAGTAATAATAGTATTAGGATTTCAAACACACTTTAGTGCAACATTAGTTATGTGTATGCTAGTAGCCATATTGATGATATTAGCAGGATGCAGAATAAGATACTTTATAATGTTTGGAGTACCATTAGCTGTGCTAGCAGTAGTTGGAATATTAGCACTTGGTCAAGGATTTAGACTTCAAAGAGTTATAACTTTCCTTGATCCATGGAAATATGCTGATGATGAAGGCTGGCAGATAATCCAAAGTTTATACGCAATAGGATCAGGCGGATTTTTTGGTGTAGGACTTGGAGAAAGTAAGCAAAAATACTTATACATACCAGAACCACACAATGACTTTATTTTTGCAGTATTAGCAGAAGAGTTAGGATTCATAGGGTGTGCAATAGTAATAATATTATTTGCGATATTAATTTGGAGAGGAATAACAATATCAATGAAAGCTCCAGATATGTTTGGAAGCTTATTAGCAGCAGGAATAACATCGATGATAGCAATACAAGTGTTAATAAATATAGCCGTTGTTACTTCATCAATGCCCGTAACAGGTATGGCTTTGCCATTCTTTAGTTATGGAGGAACAGCGTTAATAATCATATTAGCATCAGTCGGAATATTATTAAGCATATCGAGAGCAGGAAATAGAACAAATTCATAAGGAGGCAAAAAGTGAGAGTAATGATCGCTGCAGCAGGAACGGGAGGACATATTAATCCTGGAATTGCTATTGCAAACAAAATAAAAGAAAAAGAAAAAGATTCAGAAATAGTTTTTATAGGAACTACAAGAGGAATAGAAAATGATTTAGTACCTAGAGCAGGGTATGAATTGAAAACAGTAGACGCATATGGAATAAGTAAAAAAATATCTTTAAAGACTATTTCAAATAATATAAAAACAATAAAAGGATTTGGCCAAGCTAAAAAAATAGTTAAAGAATTTAATCCAGATATAGTAATTGGAACAGGTGGATACATTTGCGGAGGTGCAATTTCAGCTGCACACAAATTAGGAATTCCAACAGTAATTCATGAAAGCAATGCATATCCAGGAAAGGCTACAAAATTTTTATTTAAAAAATTAGATAAAGTATTATTAGGATTTGAAGATGCACAAAAATATTTTGAAGATAAAAGCAAAGTAGTTGTAACAGGAACACCAACAAAAGTTAAAGAAGAAAAATTAACAGAAGAAACAAAAGAAAAAATCTTTGCGGAATTAGGTCTAAAAAAAGATCTTCCAACAATATTAGTATTTGGAGGAAGCCAAGGCGCTAAAGCAATAAATGATGCTATGATACCATTGATAGAGAAAAAGAAAAACAAAGATTATCAAATAATATGGTCAGTAGGCCAAAAGCAATATGAAGGAATTAAAGAAAGCTTTGAAAATAAAGGAATAAATATAAATAAAATAGAAAACACAAAAATAGTTCCTTACATATATAATATGAGTGAAATCATGAATGCAATAGATATAATAGTATCAAGAAGTGGAGCAATGACAATAACAGAAATAGCTTTAGTAGGAAAACCTGCAATATTTATACCACTACCAAGTATGTCTGCTAACAGACAAGTAGACAATGCAAATGTTCTAGCAAAACTTGGAGCAGCAAAAATCATATTAAATGATGAAATTAACTCAGAAAATTTATCACAAACAATTGCTGATATGTTAAAAGATAAAAACGAGTTAAAAGAAATGGGAAATAGAGCAAGAAAAATTGCTAAATATGATGTTGAAGATAAAATATATGATGAAATAAAAAAATTAGTAAAATAAAATGAACCCCAGCGGGTTCATTTTTGTGTGTTATCTAAAAATTGAAAAAAATAGTCAAAACTACGATAAAATAATTTTTTTGATAACAATAAAAAGATTTAATAAACAAAGCAAAATTATCAAAATAAATATCAGACTTGCAAAAAATTATAAAATAATTTACAATACAAAAAGATTATAAAAAGGAGGCATTAAGAAAATATGACTGATAAATTAATAATAGTTGAGTCACCAGCTAAAGCTAACACTATCAAAAAGTTTTTAGGTGGAAATACAAAAGTAGTAGCCTCAATGGGACATATAAGAGATCTACCAAAATCAAAACTAGCAATAGATACAGAACATGATTTTGAACCACAATATATAAACATAAGAGGGAAAGCAGCATTAATAAATTCACTAAAAAAAGATGCAAAAAATGCTAAAAAAGTATATTTGGCAACTGACCCTGACCGTGAAGGAGAAGCAATAGCATGGCATCTAGCATATATACTAGGAATACCACAAGACTCAATCTGCAGAATAACTTTTAATGAAATAACAAAAGAAGCAGTAAAAGAGGCAGTAAAAAAGCCAAGAAAAATAGACTTGAATTTAACAGATGCACAACAAGCAAGACGTGTATTAGACAGAATAGTTGGATATAAGATTAGTCCAGTACTTTGGAAGAAAGTAAAAAGAGGACTATCAGCAGGTAGAGTTCAATCAGTTGCAGTAAGATTGATTTGTGAAAGAGAAGAAGAAATCGAAAAATTCGTTCCAGAGGAATATTGGAACATAACAGCGATACTATCAGAAGAAAAAACTAAAAAAGATTTTGAATCAAAACTAATAGGAAAGAATAAAGAAAAAATAGAATTACATTCTAAAGAAGAAGTAGACAAAGTACTAACTGATTTGGAAAAAGCTAAATTTATTGTAGAAGACGTAACAGTAGGACAAAAGAAAAGAAATCCAGCACCACCATTTACAACAAGTACAATGCAACAGGAAGCATCAAGAAAACTTGGATTTGCAATTAAGAAAACAATGTCAGTAGCACAAGGACTATATGAAGGTGTAAAAATACCTGAAAAAGGAACAGCCGGATTAATAACATACATGAGAACAGATTCTACAAGAATTTCAGATGAAGCAAGAAAAATGGCAAAAGAAATCGTAGAAAAAAACTTCGGACCAGAATATTATGAGAACAGATATTATAAAGTTAAAAATGATTCTCAAGACGCACACGAGGCAATTAGACCAACATACTTAGAATTAAGTCCAGAAAAAATAAAAGAATATTTAACAGCTGATCAATACAAATTATATAGACTAATATACAACAGATTTATAGCAAGCCAAATGGCATCAGCAGTATATGATACAATCACAGTAGATATAAATGCAAATGAATACAATTTTAGAACAACAGGACAATCAATAAAATTCAAAGGATTCATGACACTATATGTAGAAGACACAGATGATGAAAAAGAATCTGAAGAATTAGGAATTGCAAATATTCCATATTTAAATAAAAAAGATGAATTGAAAAAAGAAGATATACAAACAAAACAAAGCTTTTCAGAACCACCACCAAGATACACAGAAGCAAGCCTAGTAAAAATGCTAGAAGAAAAAGGAATAGGAAGACCAAGTACATATGCACCAATAATAACAACAATACTTGCAAGAAATTATGTTGAAAAGGTTCAAAAGCAATTAATGCCAACAGATCTTGGAAAAATAGTTAATAAACTATTAGTAGAAAACTTTGAAGATGTAATAAATGTAGAGTTCACAGCAGAAATGGAAAAGCAGTTTGATGAAATTGCAGAAGGTAAGAAACCATGGAAAGAAACAATAAGAGAGTTCTATGGACCATTTGCTATAGTTATAGAAAAAGTTGAAAAAGAACTTGAACATGTAAAACTGGAATATGAAGTTTCAGATGTAAAATGTGAAAAGTGTGGAAGAAACATGGTTATAAAGATTGGAAAGTATGGTAAATTTTTAGCATGTCCAGGATACCCTGAATGTAGAAATGCAAAACCATTAGTAGAAGAAATCGAAGAACCTTGTCCAAAATGTGGCGGAAAAGTGCAAATAAGAAAAACTAAAAAAAGAAGAAATTACTACATATGCGAAAATAATCCTAAATCTTGTGACTATATTTCTTGGAAGAAACCTCAACCAGGAGAAAAAATAGAAGATGCACCAGATGAAGAACTAGAAAAAGAAATAAAAAAGAAAACTACTAAGAAAAAGACTACTACAAGAAAAACAACTACAAAAAAGAAAAGTAAAAAATAATATAAAAACAGTCTAGAAAAATAAATATTTAATATGTGTGAAATTTAAGTTTACTCTAAAAATATTTTAAAAAGCTGGACTGTTTTTTTATTGCACAATGAAAACCTTTATTAGCGAAGTGAACAAAATAAAGTTTACTAGGCTAACAGAGGTTTTTTATTCTATATTAGCAAAACTTATATTAAAGATAAGAAACATCTATTTTACTAATAGAAGGTATCAGATTATAATTATATTAAAGTTATGTAAACCATTAAGGAGGAAAAAATGGAAGATACAAAAATATATTATATTGGAAAATCAAAAGAAGAAAGATTATTGGAGAGTTTAGACGAAGAAGAAAGAAGAATTCACAGAATAGATAGAGATGGTGTAGAACTTGAAAGAGGACCAAGAGGAAAAAGGGTAAAAATTATAAATGGAAAGAAAATTGGAGAAAGAAAAGAAACAATTCACGAAAAGGAAGGTATGAAAGAAAGAGGCAACAAAAGAAAAATAAGAAATGAATACAAACAAGACCAAAGTAAATATACAACAAGAAAAGGTGAAAAAGAAAAAGTGAGAGAAGTAATTGAGAAGTTTAAAAAAGTATTAAACAAAATTCCAAGGAAAATTAAAGTGGCAGGTACAGCAGTATTATTAGCAACAGCAGTTTCAATAACATATGCAGCAAATAAAGCAGAAAAAGAAAATAATACACAAGAAAATTCTGTAAATCTTACAATTGAAAATGGTGAAGCAACGATAAAAAACTTAGAAGATATGGAACTAGAAAGTGAAGGGGTACAATTTTATACGGGAGACGTTCAAACAAAGGACTTACAAAAATATAAAATGCTGTTAAAAACCACTTCTAAAGAAACATCAATTCTAGATAAAAATAATCAACCAATAAAGAGAATGGGAGAAGATTCAATTGTATTTGCTAAACCAGAAATAATAGAAAAAGAAGGAAAAGAATATTTAAAAGTAATTTGCTTTGATAATAATGGTATGACTGAAGGATTAGTAAAAAGGGATGAGTTAAAACCAAGTCAGATATATGATGAAGGAGAACTTAAAGATATAGATAAAGTAGAAATCAGAGGAACAAAAGCTAAAGAAGTTATGAATTCAGATGGAAAGCATTTAGGTGAAGTAGAAGTTGGGGCAGAAATATATACTACAGGAGAGAGCATGGATCAAGGCGATGGCTCAAAATGGAAAAAAGTAATATATATGAATGAATATGACAAAAAGTTTAAAACTGGATATATAAAAGACATATATATACAAGAAAAAATGGAAGAACTTTTTGTAGATACTGAAAAAGACGGTGGAGTTGACTTAAATATAAGAAATGAAGCTGATATAAATGGAGCTATAATAGGAAAAGCAAAAAACAAAAGTACTATAAAGATAGTAGATTCTTCTGACGGAGATTTAATAATCGGAAAAGATGGAAACGATTATTATCAAACGATTATTGCAGAGAAAGTCGAAAATTCAAATATAAAAGAGGGAATAGATCTGTTAAGTGGAGATATATATGTAGATGGCATAAAATATACAAAAGGATACGTAAATGCAGATTACATAGCATTACTAAGAGAATGCACAGATTTAGAGAGATAGTAAAAAGTATATAAACAATATTGAAGAATTATAAAAAAGGAGAATACAAGTTATGAATATTTTTGAAGAGCTAAATTCAGTAGATAAAAAAATGAAAGATGATTTAGAAGAATTGGAAATAAGAAGAAAAGAATTAGAAAAAAGAAAAAAAGAAGAAGAAATCAAAAAAGCAAAAGAAGAAAAAATAAAAAGAAAAAATAATAAGAAAGAAATATTAAAATCTATATTAGAAGATAACACAGAAGGAATAGATGAACCTCATATATATGTTATAACATATGAACATTCAAGAGGCGGAGGATATGGATATGGACCTTGTGTTGAAGAAGGAATTTCAAAGTTTGAAAAATTAATGACAGAAAGAGAAAGAAAAATTGCAACAGTCACAGGAAAAATAAAAAAGGTCACTAATGCAATTTTGCCAGCTTATGGCTGCCATTGTACAGGAATAGTAAATATAGAAAAAGTAGGTAGAGAAGTAACATGCGATGAAAAAATTAAGTTAGATGCAGTTAGGAAAAAAGTAAATATAATAAAGAACAATAAGGATGCAGAAAAAAAGTGCGCAATCAATCTATATGATGAAGAGTTTGAAGATATTCAAGTAAATACTTCTTTAAAATATGCATTACTTTCTACTTTAAATATAGAGAATGGAAAGATTGAAAATATAGAAGATAAGATAATAGGAGATGCAATGCAAGCTCCTGTTACTAAAAATGAGCCAAATCCAGAAATAACTACTCAAACAGGCAAGAAAGATGAAAGAACAGTAGAATCAAAACAAAAAACAAAGTCAAAAATAACAATGCAAGACATCAGAAAAGCCATAAGAAAAGCTCTAAGTAGAGGAGAAAGATAAGATGCTATCAAACAGAAAAATGTTATATCAAGTCAAATTAATATTAGATTATTTGCCAAAGGAAGAATATAGGTTAATACCTCAAGATATGATCAATTATATTGAAAATAATTACGAATATGATGAAAACATAAAAATTAATCCTAACATTCCATTAGAAAAACAATCAATAGATGACAAAACTTATGAAATGCTGAATAAAATTGAAAAACAAACTCTTAACAATACTAAAGATATAGATAATTATATTGAGAAGGTAAAAAAAGAAAATAAAGAATTTAATATAAAGATAGAAAATGCTAAATTAAAAAACAAACTTGAGGTACTTGAAAAAGAAAACGAAAGAATACCAAAAGCAAAAGCTCTATTAGAAGAGTATAATAGTGCATTAAAACAAAAAGAGACAGAAATCAAAAGATTAAAAGAAAAAAATCAGAAGTTAAATAATTATATTAAAAAAATTCCTAAAATATTAAGAAATATTTTTACAAAAGAAAATGATATAAAAATATTAATTGATGAAGAATAGAAGGGAGAATATTATGAAAAATAACAGATTATGGGTATGTCCAAACAATGATTTAGAAGCAAAAACTATTATTGAGATGCTTGAAAGAGAAGGAGAAAAATATTTAGTTACAGGGCAAACATGGGGTGCCTCTTGGGAAAAGTTAGAAGAAGAAATAAAAAAAGAGCTAAAAGAAGCATTAGAAAATGGAACAGAAGTATATGGAATTGAGTTACAAGGAAATTCAAATGGAGCGATAAACATAGATCATCACATATATGGAGAAGATGATAGAAGAAATCCAAAATCTTCTATAGAACAGGTAGCAGATATTTTAGGAAAAGAATTAACATTAGATGAACAATTTGTTTCAGCAAATGATAAAGGATATATTCCTGCTATGGAAGAACTAGGAGAAAAATTAAAAATAAATCCTAAAGATCTTAAAGAAATAATTGCTAATATAAGAATGAGAGACAGAGAAACTCAAGGAATAACAAGTGAGCAAGAAGCTCAAGCAGAAGAAGCTATAAAAAAGTTAGGAGAGTTAAAAGAAAAACGTAACTATATTTCAATAGACTTACAACATTCAAAAACTTCAACTGTAACAGATAGATTATATGGAAAATATGATAATTTATTAGTAACTAGTGAAGATGGAGAAACAAATTTTTTCGGAAAAACGGAAATAATAAAAATGCTAAGTGAAAGATTTCCAAATGGCTGGTCAGGAGGAAGTTTAGACCAAGGTAGTGGATACTGGGGAGGATACGCAGATCAAAATGCTATAAAAGCAGAAGTACAAAATACAATTAATGTAATGACTGCAAAAGAAAATAATCGATGTGCACACAATTCTAAATCAAAAGAGGATTAAAAGAACGAAAAATAACAAATATAGCGATTAAGAAAAGATACATATATATAGAGAGATAAAAAAATAATATTCTAGAAATCAAAATAGGATAAGGCTGTAGAAGAAAATAGTTAATAGCTATTATATATGAAATATTGAGATGAAATGATGATAAATCTTCCATATCTATATATTGTATATCATATATTTATAATAAAATATGTATTCAAAAATAAAGCAACAAATTTAACATAAAAATAGACACATATAAAAATCAAATATTTGTGATCAAACAAAATATTAAAGAAGATTCTTATATGTGTCGAATTAATTCTAACATAATTGAAGTAGAAAATAAAGAAAAAGCAATTCTGATATAACATTTGAATAGACAATTTATAATAAAAATAAAAAAATATAAAATTAGTATTGACTATAAAAGAAAAGGGTGTTAAAATATCAAACATGCTGTGCAAATACACAGCAAAAAAAGTGATTTTAATACCCTAAAAAATAGCTCAAAAAACTTTTTAAAAAAGTTTGAAAAAAGTTATTGACAAGTAACAAAAACGGTGTTAAAATACAGAACAGTTGCGA